>JAQCER010000142.1 GCA_027618625.1 Verrucomicrobiota bacterium | reverse complement strand
GTAGGTGCGCCCGAACTTTCCGGCCAGCTCGTCAAAGTAGGCCCGCGCCTTGTCACTCCGGTTGCGCAGGGCGAGCGCAAGTGCAGCGCGATCAGTGGAAGTTTCCGCGAGCTCGGGTGCGCTGGCGCGAACGAGGTCGAGGATGCGCGCCATGGCTTCAGCGGAGGCGGGCAGTGGGTGGTAAGCGAGAGCGTAGAGACTGTTCTTGCCGGACTTCCGCACCTGCACCAGGTCCGCCTGCTTCAGCTGGGCCAGCTGGGTAGAAATCCGGCTTTGCTTCATGTTCAAGACGTCTTGAAGCTCCGCGACCGACACCTCCGCCTGATCCAACAACAGCAGGATGCGCAGTCGCGTGGGATCTGAGAGAAGTTTGAGACAGTGGGTAATGGAAAGCATCAGAATGATGCCAACGTAGAATTGGCAATCCGGGATTATCGCCGCAGTTGCTGACTTGGCAACGGGCGGATGCATTGATCAAAAACGATCGACAAGTGCTGCTCGATCTGCGACTTAACGGAATGATCATCGCGCTTGATCACATCCAACTGGCAATGCCCACAGGCGGGGAGGCGACGGCGATCGCATTCTTTGCGGGATTGCTCGGATTTTCGGAAGAGCCGAAGCCCTGGCCACTGGCTGAGCGTGGCGGTTGCTGGTTTGCCTCAGGGGCGTGCAAGCTGCGCATTGGCATCGATCCTGCATTCGTCCCACAGAAGAAAGCTCACCCCGCATTTCTCTGCGAAGACATCGATGATCTGACTGCGCGTCTGGTTGCAATCGGTTGCGTCGTTCACTGGAACCACGATCTTCCCAAAAGAAGACGTTTCTACACAGCTGATCCGTTTGGGAACCGGCTGGAGTTGATTCGGAATGGCGATGGTTTCACCCAGAAATCAAATATTGCCGCAGATCCGGCGACCACCAAAAACGGCCAATAAATTGGCCTGATGCGGCTTCATGCGGCTTCACGTTCCTTGACAGCTACACCCGCTTGCCTAGAGTTTGGCCACTTGCTTCTGGTGCCGAAAGACGTGTCCATGCCCGTTTTGCAGATTACCTGACATTCACGCCGAGAATCAGCACGTTCAAAATTGAAAATTCGGAACCATGAAAAATCTGAAAGAAGCTTTTAAGTCAGCGATCGACAGAGGATCAACTCGGGTCGAGGAAATCTCCTTGGCAGGTCGTCATTTGCTCGCAACAGAAGGAATGTTTCGACCGGCTCCCGAATACGATGATGCCTGGTACTATGCTCTTGCAGCGAGGCATCCTACCATTATGGACGTCGGTGCCAATCGTGGATTCACTGCATTGCTCGCACTGGTCGCGGGAGATCCTGACAACAAAAGACTCTTACTGGTAGATGCCAATCCTGAAGCACTGGGGGTCGCGTGCCGGAACGTTTGCATGAACGGCTTCGGTAGAAATATCACCTTTCAACAAGGGCTTGTGTCCGACGTCGCAGGCAAGCAGGTGAGTTTTTTCACCGTAGGTCCCGGTGATGCGGGCTCCGTCTATGCCTCGCATGCAAAGACTGCGGCGAACCAGCAGAAGAGCAGCGTGATGACGACAACAACAGTCGATGCACTCGCCGATCTCCACGGCATTCAGCCGGATCTGGTGAAGATCGATGTCGAGGGCGCAGAACTCGACGTTCTGAAGGGAGCCGCGCGCGTCGCACAGTCAAAGGCTCCGTTCTTCATCGAAATGCATGACCTGCAAGAACGCAAGATGGCGGTGTCAGCGCAGGCCATCATCGACTGGTGCGCCGCGAACGGGCGAACTCCCTACTACATGAAACTGCACGAACCACTCAACGATCCGCAGACGATCGCCCACAGGGGACGGTGCCACCTCTTGATTATTCGAAGCGATCAGGAGTATCCAGCCTACTTGAAGTCCATCGCGCAGGGAACGCCAATCACGGCCGATCTCGCCAACGACTGAGGTAGCATTTTTACTTCGCAGTTTTCGAGACTTTGCATTCGGCTGAGCTATGACTAAATTACCACCCATGACACTGGAACAATTCCTCTGGGCACTCAGTTCCGTCGTCGCCATCGGCATCATTTTTGTGACTGGCTTCGAAGGAAGTAGCCCAAGCTAGGGCTTGATCCTCCACTCCCCTTGCTCCCTTGTTCACTTTGGGCCGAAGCCCAGGCTACTTTTTGGGCCATCGATCCATGGCAGCCGATGCACCCGCTGATCGCCGCCTGACTACCAACCTGGCGGATGGCGAATCACGTAGCCTTTTGCCGGGCGAGACTTGGTTGCCCAGCGCGGCCCCTTTTCGCTGTGCCAGCCGGTGTCAAATCGCAGACCGGCAACAGTCAGGAACACGTGCCCGTCACGCGCCCAGACATTGATCCATTTTCCCTCCCCAGGTTTCCCGTACTTCTTGAATGAAGAGGACGTTCCGAATCCATCCAGCACACCTGCAGCACGCAAAACGTGGGAAGTGGAACCGGAGCAATCGAAGCCGTAGTCGCCAGGACGGCCCCGCCCACCACCGTATTGGTAAGTTGTAAACCGGATCTGATTCCCCGCTGCAATCGCTGCTTTGACCGCTGCGGGTGCCCGAGGCGGAGCAATTGCAATCCCGTTCTGCAACACTGCTGTTTTGCCATATTCGAACGAATAGTCGTAACTGACCGGGGCTCGCGAGGAAGTCGCACAACTGACACCCAGCGAGACTAGGACGGCCACGAGACAAAGGCGAACGATCTTTCCAAGCATCCCCCAATGTCGCTCGAAACCGCGGGTCCGTCAATCGCGATTGCGCTATTCCCCATCAAAATCAGAGGACCTCTTCCTCGTTGTGAAAATAGATCTTCAGGAATTTCATCTTCCTCTTGTCATCGAATCCTCGCTCCAACAAAGTGTGCGCCTGATCTACAAATCGAGTCGTAAATTTGAGATCAACTCCCGTGTCGAGCTTCATTTTTCCGCGCAGTCGTTTTTGCGCCTTCTTCGCCTCAGGCTTGGAAACTGTAAAGGTCGACTGCAACTCCTGGCCGATCTCCTCTTCGTATTCCGACTTGAAAGTGTTGAACTGCTGAATCCGCTCCGGTTCTTTCAATGCAACATTCTGGAACTCCTCTAGATCGAACGATTCCGCATCCGCCATATAAGAAATCGCCCGGTCGGCAACATCGCGCCGCTCTTCGACCGCCAGATCTTCAGGCAAGCCCTTCCCGGCAAAGGCAACACAGAGTTCGGTGTAGCGCTTTGTCAGGAAATCGTCATTGCGCACCGGCAATGCGCCTAGAAAATCGCGGTTCCAGAACATCGGATTATTGCCACTTTTATCGAACAGGTAAACCGCATAGCCACCCTCGCGGTCGTAGTTCACGATCAGGCAACCCTTGTCGATCTTGTCCGGATAAATCCCGTGCTGAGTCTTCAATCGCAAGTCTCCATCTTCTTCTGAGATCTGAAGAAACGGAACCTGACTCTCTGACTTGATGATGCTGATCGCCTGCACTTTCTTCCCGCCAACAATCACGTCATTGATCAGCGATACACACAGGTCGCCGGACTTGATATTCGGGCGATTCGATTTTGCGTGAAGGTGACGCGCAATCTTCTGTCCCGAGTCCAGCAGGGCATCGTTGGAATCAAACACTGCACTCACATAGCTGAAAACCTCGTTACTCACGATTTCTGTGTGGTGGTGCAAGTGATGCAGCTCCAGAGATTTGAACGATTTGAGAAAACAATGTGTCAACAACTCTGCGTCTTCGTCCTCGAATTGGCAAAGAGTCCGCGAAGTCTGCACAGGTTCATCCCGCAGCGGATTACCCACTTTTGCAAGCGCCATTCCGCCCAGACGGGCCTCGTTGAATTTGATCGAAAGTGACATGGATAGAGGCGCAGTCTCTAGACCACGTTTTCCAGTCACCGCAAGTCCTCAGATCGACAATCGTGACACGACTCATCTACCAACGATGTGCTTTATGGTAATCGTGAAAACAACCAGCCTTCGCACGCGATTCGTGCATGTGGGTAGATGGGAATATGGTGAAACGTCGTTCTGTTCCCGAGAAGTCGAGTCTAGCAGCTGTCCCGGAGGTCGAATGTGCCCTGCCAAAACTGAAAAGCCCTTCCAAGCTTTGAGCTTGGAAGGGCGTCAATCGAAAAAATCGGATGTCTGTATTATGACTTGGAGGCTTCAGCGGCTGGCGCTTCTGCCTGGACAGGCGCTTCTGCCTGGATGAGACATTGGATTGCAGCTTTGTACTTGGCGATTGCGACGTTCATGCGGTTGGTTTGTGCGCACTCGGTTTTCTGATCAGCAACCACGTAGGTGACTTTGGCGTTGTCGTTCTTTGCTGTCTCGCTTGCAGTGCTGGCACAGCAGAATTCTTTACCGGCCACCACGTAGACAGTTTTCACATCATCCATAGCCTTCTTGGCTGCGGCTGCCATGGTAGAGGCGTGCTGAGAGCAGTCGTAGCCTTTATTCCCAACGAACGTCTTGCCGCTGTCGCTGCATGCATGAGTCGATGCAAAACTAGCCACGAATTCTTCGACGGCTTCGACATGGGCATATTTGGCTGCTGTCGGACAGCAGAGTTCCTTGCCCGCAACGACATACTTCACCTCTTTGCCCGCCTCCGCAGCGGCGGTTGCGCTTGCGGCGCACGCACTCGCCTCACCTGCGATGACATAGCTGATCTTTGGCAAGTCCGCCATGGCCTTGGTGAGTGGGCACGAAGCGCAATCCGATGCTTTTGTCGTTTCGCATTCTTTCTTGCACTCTTTTTCGCACTTCTTGGCCGCCTCTTCAGCTCCGGCGACAGACAAACCGGCAAAAGTTAGTCCTGATAGTAGTGTGATGGTCAGTTTCTTCATCATGAATGGAAGTTTAGGATTCGTTTTCTTTATTTGTAGTTAAACAATGGGTTCAAGCAGCAACAACAGAAGCACTTGGACAATCGAAGCACTCGCCCCTTGAATCGTGGGGAGTTTAAGACTTGGCGTAGGTCTCATGCAACAAGAGTCGGAGAAATTGCGAAGCCAGCAGCGTAGATTTGTCTAAATGGTTTAAATGTTTATCCGAATCGCTAAGCAATTGAGCGCCAGTTCCTGCCGCAAGTTCAAGTTCCTGGTGTTTCTTCAGATCCGGTTAGTCGTCATGTCTTTGGCGGTGCTCCTCCAGAAGCAATCTGGATTTCTCCCGTTTGAGCTGCCTCCATTGCCGGCCGTTCGATGCAATGGGCAACTGGGCAACCGGTACTTCTTGACCGTCGGCGTGAAAGGTTCAGGATGAAAGCGATGAATCGCTTTGCCAGAAAAGCTACTTTGCTGCTGCTGATCGTCCTTTCCCATGCCGTCACCCAAGCCGGGGCCGAGAACGCTGCGACGCCAGCCAGGCCTAATATCATTTTCTTTTTTGTTGATGATATGGGTTGGGGTGACTTGGGGACGAACTTTCAGAATGGGAAAGACGGGAAGAAACATCGGACGCCTGAGCTGGATCGGATGGCTCAGGAAGGGGTGCGGATGCTGCGGCATTATTGCCCGGCGCCGGTTTGTGCACCGTCACGCAGTTCGTTGCTGAGCGGATTGCACCAGGGACATGCGAATGTGCGCGATAATCAGTTCGACAAAGCGCTGGCGGATAACCACACGCTGGCGACGGTGCTCAATGGTGCTGGCTATCGCTCGGTGCTGGTTGGGAAATACGGGTTGCAAGGACAGTCTACTGCACAACCGGAGGGGCCTGCAAATTGGCCTGCTTATCCGACCAAGCGTGGCTTCAGTGAGTTTTTTGGTTATGTCAGGCACCGCGACGGACACCAACATTACCCGGGCAATTCCTGGCCACTGGGCGACAGTGAGGCTCATCAGACGCCAAAGGAAATCTGGCACAACGATCAAGAGGTGGCGGCGAAGCTCGACAAGTGTTTCACTACGGATCTGTTCACTGCATTTGCGAAAAAGTGGATCGTCGATCACAGGAAAGCTTCACCGGAACGACCGTTCTTCATGTATCTGGCACACGATACGCCGCACGGTGCGCTGCAGCTGGCGACTGGGCCTTATCCGGAAGGTCGCGGATTGAATGGTGGCGTGCAGTGGCTGGGAGAGGATGGTAAAATGATCAATACGGCCACGGGCGAGATCGACTCTTACATTCATCCCGACTATGCCAACGAGGAATGGAGCAACGTCGAGAAACGATTCGCTTCGTCTATTCGTCGCATCGATAACTCGCTTGGTGACATTCTGCAGTTGCTGCGTGATCTGGGCATTGCCGAGAATTCCCTCGTTGTGTTCAGCAGCGACAATGGGCCGCACAATGAGAGCTACATCACCGATGTTCGGCATGATCCGACTTCGTTCAAATCGTATGGCCCGATGGACGGGATGAAGCGGGACGTGTGGGAGGGCGGGATTCGCGTGCCGACCCAGGCGTGGTGGCCTTCGGCGATTCCTGCGGGGCGCGAGGATCGTCAGCCCTCCCAGTTTCACGACTGGATGGCCACGTTTGCCGAGGTTGCTGGGGTGCCTGTTCCTGCGCTCTCCGATGGTGTGTCGCTGGTGCCGCAACTGACGGGGAAGGGCACGCCCATCGATTCCACCGTCTACATTGAATACTCGGTAGGAGGAGCGACGCCGAACTATGCCGACTTCATGCCTGATCGGCAGGGCTGCAAGCGTGGGCAGGCGCAGGTGTTGTTCCTTGACGGTTACAAGGGAGTCCGTGTGAACATTGAGGATCCAGACCAGGATTTTGAGATTTATGAGGTGAACGCGGATCCAGGTGAGCGGCACAATCTGGCAGGGACCAGCAGCCAGTTCGTATCCCTGAATCAGAGGCTGAAAGAGCGCGTGCTGCAACTCCGTCGTGTGGAAATGAGCGCCAAGCGCCCCTATGATGGACTCGCTGTTCCAGCGGGCGAGATTGGGACAGGGGAAGTCGTCTCTGGGCTCCAGTGGAATAGCGTAAAAGGCAATTCGCCATGGGTGCCGCAGGTTACTGGGCGGGGCGACCCGTTTGGGTCAACGACCCTTACGACCAAGCTTCCAACTGGAGCGACATCTGTCTGTCACGGCTTTCTCAAAGTTCCCTCCGATGGCGATTACATGTTTCATTTGCGCACGACTGGCAAGGCGGTGGTGCACCTCCATCAGGCGATACTGATCGATGCGGATTACGGCTACAAGGGAGAGGAGAGGGAGACGACCATTCCGCTTAAGGCGGGGCTCCATCCGATTACTGTGAAAGTGACCATGCCAGCGGAAGATTTGAATCCCACATTGAGCGTTGACTGGACCATCGATGGCACGCGCTCGCCCATTCCGGACACGGCATTGTTTTCAAAATCTGCGTCGCTCTGATTCGAATTCCATTGATGTGTCGATTCGAAAATCGCTTCCACTGATACCAGAGCTGGAAGTGTGTGCCGATCCTCAGCAAA
>JAQCER010000141.1 GCA_027618625.1 Verrucomicrobiota bacterium | reverse complement strand
GGCCTGGCCCTGACTCGCCCGGGCAGTTTCGCTTTCGATCAGCTCCATCAGCTTGTCCCTGAGGAAGAATGGAGCCGCCGTGACTACTTCCCCCGGAACGAGGCGGGCCCCTCCCGTCAACGCATTAAAGAAGGCTGAGATCTCGATCCCATATTCCGGCTTCGCCGTCAGAAAACTGATGTCGGTGTATAGCCGAGCTGTCGATTCGTTGTAATTGCCAGTTCCAAAATGAAGATAACGCCGCACCAGACCGCGTTCGCGGCGAACCACTACGCAGGCCTTCGCATGAGTCTTAAGTCCTTGAACACCGTAGATTAACTGCACTCCAGCGCGTTCCAGTTCGTCGGCCCGCTCAAGGTTGCGTTGCTCGTCAAATCGCGCCTTCAGCTCGACCACCGCTGTCACCTGTTTGCCGCGCTCAGCAGCCTTGATCAGCGCAGTGATGACGCGACTGTTCTTCGCTGTCCGATAGAGAATCTGTTTGATAGCAACGACGTTCGGGTCTTCTGCCGCCTCCTCGACCAGCGCCAACACTGGTTCATAGTCGTCGTAGGGATGGTAAAGAAGCAGGTCCGTACGGCCCAGGATCTTAAAAATCGACTCTCCGCTGCCAAGGGCCTTGGTCGGCTGCGGCGTCCAGGCCCTCACCTTGAGTTCCTCAAATCCAGGTGCCACCGCCAGTTCCATGAAGCCCGCCAGTTCCAGCGGTCCACTGGTGGCGTAAGTCCCTGGGTTCTTCACATCGAAGATCCGTCCCAGCTCCGAGATGACCGCACGACCTGCATTCACCTCCAGCCTGACGACGTCACTGCGCTTGCGCTCCGCCAGCGTCTCTACCATTTCTGCCGCGAGATCCTGAACCCCAAACTCATCCAGCGAAATATCTGCATTCCGTGAAATTCGGAACTTTCCAGTTCCGGACACTGTCTCGCCCGGAAACAACTGCGCACAAAAATACTCCACCACATCCTCGAGCAGTATGTATACAAAACCTTCCGCAGCCGGGACTATGAGGAATCGGGAAACATTGGACGGCATGGGGATGATCACGCTTCGCCTCGGGGATGCTGAGCCATCGGGTGACGTGTTCACTTGGAAAAACCCCTCCCCCGCTCCGTCGAGCGCTTCCAGCATTACCAGCAGTCCGATCCTCTGGTTCGGGATCAATTGCGCTGCCTTCCCTGGATCGGCATCATTTACCGCCAGCGGAGTCAACACCGGGAACAGTTGCGTATCAAAGAACTCCGTCAGGTAGTCCATCTGCGACGGAAGCATGTGATTAGGAGTGATCCTGCGGATACTGTGATTGCGGAGTGCTGGGTCGATCTCCTCTTCCAGCAGGACATACTGCTGCCGCGTCATTGCCTGCACTTTTTCGCGAATAAGTCGCAGCTGTTGGGTTGGAGTAAAGCCGGACGGATCCCGGCGGCGTTTCTCGGACTTCAGCAACTCATGCAATCCCCCCACCCTCACCATGAAGAATTCGTCCAGATTCGACGCACTGATGGCCAGGAACTTCAACCGCTCAAGCAGCGGCAAATCCTTGCGTGCGGCCTCGTTGAGCACACGCTGATTGAACTCAAGCCATGTCAGCTCGCGATTGAAGAAAGGGATTTCCATCTACCCCATTCTTAGCCTACCAACCGCCCGATCGCAAGCAGCTCAGGGATGGCGGGATGGCGGGCATGGCACTTTACAAGCTGCTGTGGCTGATTGGTTGCTCGTTTGCGCAATTAGTCGCGCTGCCTTCCTCCCGCAGCGCCACCTCGGACGTCGATATCCACGCCGAAGATCTGAGTGAACAGATCCCCTTTCTCGTTCACGGCGAACTGCTCAAGCGACAGGTCTTCGAGATCCGGGACGACCAGCACCAGATGCCGATCCTCCTCAAGCACGGCCTCCAGCTTACGCACCCGCTGGCTATGCCCGCGCTCCAAGGCATCCGCCAAGCGCAGGATCGAGGCTAACTTTGCCACCAACAACCGGTCCCCACGCGGCAGATCCTTGTATCCCTCATGGCTGCGCTTCGGTGGTGAATGACGGTGATAGCGGGCAACCAGGGCAACAATTCCAATCTCCCGATGACTCAGACCGAAGATTTCGCTGTGCTTGATCAAGTAGAACGAGTGTTGATGATGCGCCTTGGGACTGACAAATCTGCCTGCCTCATGCAAAATCGCGGCAACGCGCAACAGCAGCTTATCCCCCTCATCCAGATGATGCAGCGATCGCAGCGCATCGAACAATTGCACACAGAGATCCTCCACCTGAATCGCGTGATCCATGTCGATCTGAAACTTGGCCGCCAGCCTCTGGGCTCCCAACCGCACCTCTTCCTGAATCGGCATGGCGAAGGATCCATCGCGAAAAGCAAGCATCTCCAGCAGCTCGCGGTCAAAGCTCCCACTCAGAGTGGTGATGCGGCGGCACCCCATTGCTATCGCGATATTGTGCACGGCACGCAGCGTGGGAACAAGCGCCTCCACACTGTGATAGTCGAGGCGAAAGCGCCGCACCAATTCATCAAAATCATCGGACTCGATCTCCTTCAGCAATTTACCCAACTGCGAAGTCTTGACCTCGACCAGCCCATTTTTCTTCTCACCAATTTTTGCAGCCACGAGTTGAATCTCTACCCCGAAGGCCACGAACGATTGCACGGCAGCCCCGCAATCACCGACGATGGTCTCCAGCGTCCCACGCATCGCACCGTCGATAAGTTCGAGCTTCGAATGTTCACCTCGCTCACTCGCCAGCGCCCCCGCGATCCGAAATCCGCCCAATCGATAGCTGAAGTAGCTCTGGATTTTTCCGCCTTCAAAATAGAGGATCCGGGTATTGCCAGGCCCCACGTGACACACGGCGGTCTGAGTTCCCAACAGCTTGACCTTTGTCTCAAACAGCCGCTGGGAGATGAAGTAAATGAGACGAGTCATCTCGCCATCATCCAGAGTGGCCACTTCCATCCCACAGGTGATACTGACCCGATTCAAAAAAACGTCTTCATTGGACGCTTCCGCCAGGATATTGGTGGCATGGACACGACCAGGCAATGCCCCCTCCCCCACAGTCTCCGAGATGCTGGCCAGGAACGCGCGCAACGCATCAGTGCACGCATCCATCGTGGTCGGCCTGATGTAGCCATGCTCGAAGATGTCAGCCGCCAAAGGCACCGGTCGGGAAAGGACTTCCACCACTTCGCAGATACCCGTGTCTGGTGATACCTGACCTACCAGTAGACCGATCGAACTGGCGCCGATATGGATCACTGCGGACTGGGTCGCAGTCTCGACTGCTGGTTTGTTTAGCTTTAAGTTCAAGGGTTCCTCCTCTAAAAACTGAATGGCTTCCACGTTCCGGTGGGCAATGGCAAACCGGCAATTGGAAACTTTCTGACACAATCATGATTGCTCTAGTCTTAGGGATGCAGCAATGACATCAAGCGCCGATTGAATCACTCGATCATGCTCAAACTCGGGCTCAGGTGATACCTCACTTCCGGGCAGCCCCTGTTCGAGTTCAGGATTTTTGCCGGCTACCAGAGCCGCTTCATTCAGCCGCGGTCGTTCAACCTCAATCACCAATGGCCGCACCCCCAATGATTGGGCTGCAGTGAACAACGACAGCTTCACTTCGCGCTGGAGCGAACACTCGATATCGGGCCTCACTCCCGAACCAAATGTCTTCTCCGGAGGATCAGCGCTGACCATCACTTCCGCAACGGCGTAGCGAAGCAGACCGCCATTGCCGACTGGCACCTCCTCATACTCTGCCGTCTTGCCAGCCGTGGTGTTGCCTACGATCACGCTCCCCAATTGAGAGCGCAAACACGCGGCCAATACCTCGCCTGCCGGGCTGGTATCCTGATCCACCAGTATCACCGTCCGCCTCGTCCACACCTGCCCCTTGCGCGCCTTGAATTCCTGCACCCCTTCCGCATCATCCGGTCGTTCAAGGCGAAACAACGAGATTCCCGTCGCAACAAACCTGCTGGCAAAATCCGCAGCATTCCGAAAATGATCGGCCCCTCCCGGACACCGCAAATCGAGCACCAGTGCCTTTGCTGTCGAGCGCTGGAATCCAACCAGTACTGAATCGAATCGCTTGAGTTCTTCGCCCGAGAGCGACGCCGGCCTGACGTAAGCGACTTCATCCGTGAGCAATTCAGAGATCAGCCGTAGCTGCGGCCCACTCGATCCCTCAGAGCGTGCCTGCTCCTCCGGCACCAATTCGGCACCCGCTCCCAGGTGGTCGAGCAATCCACGGAGAGCGACGCGGTTCAGCAGGTCCAGAGTTAACGTATCCTTGTCAAGATAGTGCTGCCGCAGCATTTGGAACACACTTTGAAGACTCGCCTGGTTCAGCGTGTCGATCAGTGCCGGTTCCGGCAAGACTTTTGGCTCAGCCTGTTCCTGGGCCTTTCCACCAGCACAAAGCAGGCCAAGCATTACTGTTGCCCTACACGATTTCAACACGCAATCCGCAATCATAATCCAGGCGTGGCGAAATGGTTGAGAGCATCCATTTTCCCAGCACCGACGCCGTCCCAGCGCATGATGTGCTCGATCGCGCGGTGCACATAGCGCTTCGCATTACGGATCGATTGCTCGAGCGAGGCGCCTTTGGCCAAGTTGGATGCGATCGCTGCCGACAAGGTACAGCCCGTGCCGTGTGTATCTCTATCCTGGACGAACCCTGCATCGAAATGGCACGCTTCGCCGGTTCGCGTCACTAGCACGTCGCGAGCAACCCCTTCGGTGAGGTGCCCTCCCTTCACCAGAACCGCAGCCTGAAATCTTTCCGCCAGCGACCGGGCTGCAGGTTCAAGGTCAGCGACAGTATTGACTTTGTGTCCGAGCAACGCGGAGGCTTCACCCATGTTCGGAGTCAGGAGCAACGCCCGTGTGAACAATTCCGTCTGCAGCGCATCGAACGCGGCGTTATCAATCAGGCGATCGCCACTGGTCGCGACCATCACCGGATCGACAACAATCATCGGCAGCCGGTCTGCCGGAATTCGATCCAACACCGAGCAGATCGCCTCCACATGTGCTCGCGACGGCACCATCCCAGTCTTCATCGCGGCGACGGGAAACGCATTCAGCAGCAACTTGAGTTGCTCCGCCAACATTCCTGGTTCGATCGCGTCGATCCGCGTAACCTTCCCCGGAACCTCAGCGACCACGCACGTCAGCGCGGTAAGCCCATAGACGCCATGAGCAGAAAACGTCTTGAGATCCGCCTGGGCACCCGCACCGCATGAGCAGTCGGAACCTGCTACCGAAAGCGCTACAGGGGTCGTATTGAGTCTAACTGGCATGGCATGGTCTCAATCCTAGCGTTAGAAAATTTTCCTCACAAGCGAGATTCCTCTTTATGCGGTGCTGATTCCGTTCTTTATTCGTGTGTGGCAACAGATGCACAAGAACTGACAGGATTGAGTGCGCATGTAGATGATGTCATCTACATGCCCAGCCTTCAAGCGCCCCAAGATCGCCCTCATCCGTTTGTCTATTTCATCACCATTTCCAATCAATCGAGCGAAACCGTGACGATCCGCGGTCGCAAGTGGATCATTTCCCATTCGGGTTCCAATCGTAAGACAGTGGTCGAGGGCGAAGGTGTCGTGAACCAGACCCCGCGACTGGCGCCCGGCGAAGACTTTTCATACAACAGCTACCACGTCATCCACAGCGACAGCAGCGCCTCTGGTGCATTTTTCGCGACTACTGACGATGGCAAGATCGTCTACGCCAGGATTCCGGAATTCGAGATGCACGTCCCGCAGTGGGCATGAATTTGGCGGAGCGGAAATTCCAACTTTTCGACAAAATGCTCCCTGGATTGACGGGTACGCCCTCACTAGAGCGCTGAATCAGCTCCAACTTCCCGGTGTCCACATCCGCAAAATTGCGTTCGAACCCACCCTCCATAAACATGCTCGCCGAGTATGCCAGTCGAAATCCTCGCGGGCATGCCCCTCGATCAAGCTTTCCCGAATCCTGATCGGGCTTGAGTACCGTGGGATTCTGTATCACACTGCCCGCATCATGAAAAACACTCCTGAAACACTCCTTGCAATCTTGATGGCAACCGTCTTCGGTCTGACGATCGTCGGTTGTGAAAAAGCTGAAGAAACTGCGATAGAGGTAACCGACAGCACGCAGAAAGCAGCCACCGAAGCAGCGGATTCGGCAAAGGAGAAGACTGAACAAGTAGCCGATGCAGCGAAGGAAGTCGGCCAATCAGCCGTTGACACTACAACTCAAACGGCCAGGAAGGTCGAAGCGAAAACTGCCGAAGAACTGGAAGCCGCTGAAAAAGCAGGCGAACAAATCGAAGCCGTTCTTCAGGAAGCCATCGGAGACGCGCTGCCTGCTGGCCAGTAAGCCGCAAAAGAGCAGTTAGCTTTCATCTATCTATGGTGCCTTCTTGGTCAGCACCCGGGCTTTAAGGGGGATCCGAATCTGCTTGGGCCACGCCAGCGATGTGTCTACCGGATCTAAAAACAGCACGGCGTAGGAATTCCTCATCCCTGAAATTCCCTCCTCAAATTTTGCGGAAACATGAATGCGGTAGGACTTGTCCTCTTCGATCACTTCGACGGACTCTGACTTGAAGAATTGGACCGGGCATGAAGTTCCGGAAATCTTCGCGCGGGCATCGAGCGTGAGAGTCGAGACCAGGACTTTCGGGTCACCTCCGGCTTCCATATCGCCGAAGTTCAGCACTGGAGGATCGAATTTGATCTGCAGGATCTCTGCAGAAAACGGAATCTTGATCACGGGTTCCGCGGCATCACTGTGCACCTCAAAAAAGGTATTCACGTTACCCGACTGCTGGACCGGAACGGTCAACTTGATGGTTACTTGCTGGCTCTCGCCTGGTGCCAGCGATTTAGGCACGTTTTCGATCACGATCCCTTTAGGTCCCTTCACGCCGTCGATCGCCACCGGAAGAGCGCCTGGATTCGACAGTGTCAGTCCCATCTTATGTTCCGAGAATGCAACTACCTTGCCAAGTTCGAGCTTTTCAGGCTGGCAGGCGATCTCCGGTGCCGCTGCACGCGTGAGCCCGAAATGATCGCCGAACAATTTGTAGTAGTGCCCGATGTTCGTTTGATTGCCGGTTTCGATCGACTTGCCAACCATGAGCTGCGGCAGCTTCCCGGACTTGGTAATCCCACGATTGGTTTCGATCACGGCTTTCGTTTCGACCACCCGCTCCTCAGCCCATCCACCGTAAGCTGCCAAGATCTGATTCAAGCGATCGCCCCCTAGACGATTTTCAAGTTCCTGCCGCACCACGGCAATTTCGGCTTTCACTGTGCCGCTGTAGAGGTCGTCTCCAAGTTGCTCGTAAACCTCGGGCGCTTCACGAAAAACCGGCATCATCAACTTTTGGATCTCCCTGCCATTCTCGTTGAAGAA
>JAQCER010000140.1 GCA_027618625.1 Verrucomicrobiota bacterium | reverse complement strand
CAGCACCAACTCAAGGCCCTCGTGCAATGCGCGCAAATCGCGAATGGCTTCGAGATTCATCGAGATGTCGTCGCGAATCGCGGTATGCGGACAACCGCCGGTTTCGACACCGACGATGCGATCCGGACTCAAGGCACCGCTTCGTTGCAATGCCATGGCGTCCTCGCGAGTGTAGATATCGTTGGTGACGACCGCCATGTTGCACTGATCGCGAAAGTGTTCGCACAGGACGCGGGCGAGTGTGGTTTTACCAGATCCAACTGGGCCACCGATTCCTACGCGGATGAAGGGTTTGGGATTCATGATAGAAAAAGGCGTGCGGCGCAGCGTTCATGGCGCATGGAAGAAGTGTCGAGCAAGGGCGCGAACGATCCCACTTCATCAAGACCGATCGTTCTGGCGGTCGCGAGAATGGACTCCAGTGTCTGACCGCACTCCATGAGCATCTGCTGGATGGCAGTCTGGCCCAATCGAAGGAGCTTGATGGCCGCACTGAGCACCGCGGCAAACGCGCCATTTGCATAGGCGACCATGGCATGATCGATCGGCGCTCCAAGGACGTGTGCCTCGATCCCGGCAACTACCGGCGCCTGCTGGCAGGGCAGCTCCAGCTTCGGAATATCAAAGTGAAGCGACCAGACCGACTGCAGCATTTCCAATCGCTGCCTGCCAACGCGGGTCGCTGCATCGCAGAGCTCAGACGGGGCACGACAGGCGGCAGAGAGATAGTCCAATTGAACCAGCTGGCTGGCATCATTTTCCGCAGCAGCGGTGTTCGCGTGCAGGAGAATCGGCAAGTCGCTATGAGATAGCCCGTGCTTCACAGGGCCGAGCAGGTATGCCAACAGCGAGGCGCGATCGTGAACGCTTCCGGTTTGCACCATGCCTTCGAGCCCGAACGAATGTGCAAACGCGCCAACGGGATAGGCGCTGTCATTGCACTGCAACAACGGCGCCAGCCAGGACTCAAACCGCGGAGTGGGTGGCGCCGAAGAAGTGATTGTGGTCATATTCGAGTCCGGGAACATGTTGATGGGCAGGGTAGGCAGAGTGCGGTGGCGGAGAAAAGATGTCCGTGATGGAGTCGAACTTCACATCCAGCTTCTTGAGGATCCGGCGCAGTGCAGGGTCGTCGCCAGCCAGCAGGTCGCTCTCGCGGATGTCCACTGGCTGGTGCAAATTGCCGATCTGCCAGGCAAGTTGCGCCGCATCGGAAGATTTCTCCGGCAAGGTGATGCGCAGCACTTTCTCCGGTAGCTGACGCAGCTCGTAGCAGTGTGTGTCTGTGGCGTAAACGCAGGCGCCGTGCTTGAGCGGCACCTCCAGAGAAAAGGCGAAGTCCCTGCCGTCTTCGGCCTTGCAGCGGAATCGGCATTTCTGCAATTGGAACCGATCGACGTTGATGAATATGCGCACGCAGGCGGGATCCGCGTCGATGGCACTCTCCACGATCGGCATGCTAAAAAAGGAAGTAGCGCTGCGCCAACGGGATCACAGAAGCAGGCTCGCACACGAGTTCGCGACCGTCCGCCTTGACGAGATAGGTCTCAGGATCGATTTCGATTTTAGGCGTAGCCGAATTGAACAACATGTCAGCCTTGCTGATGCCGCGACAACTCGACACTGGCGACAGGCGCTTGTTCACCATGCATTTCAGGCCTTGTTCGTATGCCACACGACTCACAAAGGTGACGCAGGTAGTGAACAATGCGCGACCGTGGGCACCGAATTGCGGACGGTAGTAAGTCGGCTGGGGAGTTGGAATCGAGGCGTTCGGGTCGCCCATATTCGCCATGGCAATCATGCCGCCTTTCAGCACGACTTCCGGCTTCACGCCAAAGAACGCTGGCTTGAACATTACGATGTCGGCGAGCTTGCCAATCCCTAACGAACCCACCTCATGCGCCATCCCATGTGTGATCGCCGGGTTGATCGTGTACTTCGCCACGTAGCGCAGGGCCCTGAAATTATCGGCCGGATGAGGGCTGTCACCCTCCAGAGTGCCGAACTGGGTCTTCATTTTGTGCGCCGTTTGCCAAGTTCGGCAAATGACCTCGCCGACACGGCCCATTGCCTGGCTGTCACTGGCAATCATCGAAATCGCTCCCAGATCGTGCAGAATATCCTCGGCGGCGATCGTTTGAGGCCGGATGCGAGACTCGGCAAAGGCGACATCCTCGGGAATCTTCGAATCGAGGTGGTGGCAAACCATCAGCATGTCGAGATGCTCATCCAGCGTGTTCACTGTGAAGGGACGCGTGGGATTGGTCGAGGATGGCAGCACATTGGCTTCGCCACAGACCTTCATGATGTCCGGCGCGTGGCCACCGCCAGCACCCTCGGAGTGATAGGTGTGAATCGTGCGACCAGCGATTGCCTCCAGGGTGCGCTCGACGAAGCCCGACTCATTCAAAGTGTCGGTGTGAATCGCAACCTGAACGTCGAGATCGTCCGCAACTCTCAGGCATGAGTCGATCGCGCCGGGAGTCGTGCCCCAGTCTTCGTGAAGTTTGAGGCCGATAGCGCCGGCCATCACTTGATTGCGCAGCGGATCGCCAGTGGAACAGTTGCCCTTGCCCAGGAATCCGAGATTCATCGGGTAAGCGTCAGCCGCCTCCAGCATGCGGTGAATGTTCCAGATGCCCGGCGTGCATGTCGTTGCATTCGTGCCCGCAGCCGGCCCCGTGCCGCCGCCCAGCATGGTCGTGACGCCACTGGCGAGCGCCTCTTCAATTTGCTGAGGGCAAATAAAGTGAATGTGTGCATCAATTCCTCCAGCCGTGACAATGTTGCCTTCACCAGCAATCACCTCGGTCTCCGCGCCGACGATCATCGGGTGAAGCTTGCCGCTGGCGTCAGGAAATTTTGAACCGATTCCATCCTGAATATCGGGGTTGCCGGCATGGCCGATGCCGACGATGCGGCCGTCGCGAATGCCGATGTCCGCTTTGATGATGCCGATTTCGGCATCGAGGATAAAGGCATTGGTGATCACTACATCGAGCACTCCAGGCCCCGTAGCGCGTGCCGACTGGCCCATGCCATCCCGGATCGTTTTGCCACCACCAAACTTGATTTCATTGCCGTAGCCACCGCCTTCAGCGATCAAGTCGCGCTCCGGTTCGATGAAAAGGTCGGTATCTGCGAGCCGCACCCGGTCACCCACGGTTGGCCCGTAAGTTTCCGCATAGGCTCTGCGTTCCATTGAATATGCCATGTGTAAAAAGCGTCAGCTAGTGGTTAAAGTTTGGCATTCACCAGTCCGTTCAGACCATGAACCTCTCGATTCCCTGCGAGAGCAACAAGGTTCACCTCGCGCTCATCCCCTGGCTCAAATCGTACAGCAGATCCCGAAGGAACGTCCAACCTGAAGCCGCGGGCCGCGTCTCTATCGAACACGAGGGCGGTGTTCACCTCGAAGAAATGGAAATGGCTGCCCACTTGAACCGGTCGATCGCCAGAGTTGGCCACCACGATCGTCTTGCTTTCGAGATTTTCGTTCAGAATGAGCTCACCGCTTTGGGTAATAACTTCTCCAGGTATCATCATACTCTTTGTTCTAACGGATAGGGTTGTGTACGGTTACCAGCTTGGTGCCATCCGGGAAAGTTGCCTCGACCTGCACCTCGTGAATCATTTCGGGCACGCCCTCCATCACATCTTCACGCTTCAAAATGGTCGCGCCGAATGCCATGAGATCCGCAACCGGTCGCCCGTCACGCGCACCTTCCATCACTTCGTCCGTGATGATGGCGATTGATTCAGGATAGTTCAGCTTCAGTCCGCGGGTCTTTCGTCTCCGCGCGACGTCTGCCGCCACCACGATCATCAGTTTATCTCGTTCTCTAGGGGTTAGATGCATTTGCAGGAATTCAAAAGTTCCGTAAGAAAGAGGCCTGCATCACCAGATGCAGGCCTCTACAACCAAGGGAACAAGGTTGACTTAATCAGGAAAGCTGCTCTGACGAAGGCTGCGAAATTAGAAGCTGAGTCCGATGCCGACGTTTCCGGTGAAAAAGCTCTCATCCGGATTGTTAGGGATCACGTCAGAGTTGGTGTAGTAGTAGGTCACTCCGGCGTTCAGAGCCCAAGATCCCATCGTGTCGCCCAAGAAAGCCAGAGGGATGCTGGCGCCAACACCTGCTGAGGCATAGGCAAACCCGGCGTCGCCACCATGAAAGCCATCCGTCGCAAAGGCGACGTTTACAGGCAGGGAGAACTCAACGGTACCAAGGCTGAAGCTGGGAAGCTCAATGCCCGCTACTGCCACGACACCCAAATCACCGCCAGATGCGCCATCATCTACGCGACCGTGAATCGTCAGGCTGGGGCTCAATGGTGCATCAAAGCCGAGTCCAAGATCAACGATCCGCTCAGACTCGTCCGCATACATCCATTCCTGGTAAGTGAGTGAAATCTCGACCGGTCCGCCGCCATAACTGATTCCGGCCCACACGTCTACCTCTTGCACATTCTTGCCAATCGAAGAAACTGCCTTGTCGTTGATATCCCACCAGGTTCCGAGTGTGAAGGTGAAGTCGTTACCCAGATCCCATGCCAGTTCGAGTGACGGATTGAAGAGCGCGTCTTCAAAGTCGTTTCCTCCCCCCCAAATGTCCGCCCCGTAAGAGATGAAGTGGGTATTGACGTCGAGCGAAAGGCTGCCAGAGACGGAGCTAGATGGCTTCGCCTCGACGGGAGGCAGCGGCGGAGGTGGAAGCGTCGGCATCTCATCGCCAGCGAAACAAGGGAGGGCAGAGCCCGCAACCAGAAAGGCAGCTGCGGCAGAGAGGTGATGTTTAAGCATAGGAGTGATTTGTAGTTA
Source organism: Verrucomicrobiota bacterium (assembly GCA_027618625.1). Classification (GTDB taxonomy): domain Bacteria; phylum Verrucomicrobiota; class Verrucomicrobiia; order Verrucomicrobiales; family DEV007; genus JAGROY01. The sequence continues at coordinate 2,610 of JAQCER010000140.1, read as the reverse complement.
TAGATGGTGATAGTGTCTGAGAAACCTAGCGTCGTAATACCGCGCCAAAGATCCGTGTCACCCATCTAAGCAACTTGTGTGCCAAAATGGATCGAAGAACAGAATCTGGATCACAGCAGCGGCATGTGGTCGCTTCTCGACAACTCCTTCTGTTTCGATCGGATTCACCTGAGATTGGGTGAATGTTAGGTTTGGGACGGTCGTCAAGCATGATCGCGATCAACAGGCACATCGTCGATAAATCGTATTACGCACCGTGCGCAGCTGGCACGGCATGTGCTTACATGAGTATCACTCGCCGACTTGCCGCGGAGTATGAATTCCGTGTGCATCTAGGGCTCAACATCAATCCAACGTAAGCATGTACGCACTCACAGACATTCTGAATCCGATACTCAACCGAACTCTTCCGTCGGTCGCACTCTCCGCGGCAGCGTTTTGCCTCATGTCTTGTGGGGGAAGCACACCCGAAGCCGAAGAAGCTGCAACTCCTGAATCAGCACCCGCCGAGACCAGCACAGCCTCCACTCCAGCACCTGTGCCGACTCCCACACCGTCCTCATCAGAAACGGTGAAAGTAGGAGTATTGCACTCGCTGAGCGGCACCATGGCGATCTCAGAAACTTCGCTTAGAGACGTCCTGCTGTTCACCTTTGACGAGATCAATGCTGCGGGTGGTGTCATGGGCAAGAAGATCGAGCCGGTAGTTGTCGATGGCGCATCCGACTGGCCGTTGTTTGCTGAGAAGGCGAAGCAACTTTTGCTCGAAGACAAAGTTTCCGTGACGTTCGGATGTTGGACATCTGTGAGCCGTCAATCAGTTCTCCCTGTTTACGAAGAGAATAATGGCTTGCTTTTCTATCCCGTTCAATATGAAGGGGAAGAGATGTCACCGAACATTTTTTACACTGCCGAGGCAGTCAATCAGCAGGCGATTCCGGCGGTCGACTACCTGTTGGATCAGGGGCGCAAAAAATTCTACCTCGTTGGAACCGACTATGTGTATCCACAGACGACAAACCTGGTGTTGCTTGAGTATCTTCTGTCAAAGGGCATCCCGATCGAGAACATCGGCGGCGGTATCACTGAGCAAGGTGGTCAAGTCGCTTCGGCTGGTAAGTACACGCCATTCGGTCACACTGACTACCAGCAGATCGTTTCTGAGATCGCGCGCTTCGCCGCCAGTGGTGATGCCTGTGTCATCAACACCATCAACGGTGACAGTAACGTGCCATTCTTCAAAGAGTTCGCTGCATCAGGCCTGACGTCTGAAGATTGCCCTGTCGTCTCCTTCTCGCTGTCAGAAGATGAATTCCGCAGCTTGCCCACGAAAGACCTTGTCGGGCACCTGGGCTGCTGGACTTATTTCATGTCACTGGATACACCAGCGAACACAAAATTCAAAAGTGACTTCCAGAAGTGGCTGGCGAAGACTACTGTCAGCGGCATCAAGAAGGACGGCCGCGTCACCTGCAGTCCGATGGTTCTCTCTTACAATGGTGTCTATTTGTGGAAGGCAGCAGTCGAGAAAGCCGGCACGTTCGATCCTGAAAAAGTCATGGCCGCACTCAAGTCCGGCGTCTCCTTTGATGGCCCTGGTGGAACGGTAACGACACAAGAGAACCATCACCTTACCAAGAACGTTTACATCGGCGAGACCCTTGCTGACGGTCAGTTCAAGGTAGTGAAATCCTTCGACAATGTGGTGGGCGAGCCTTTCCTGAAGGGCACTTTCGAATAGGCGAGGAGATCAATCACTGCTGGTAGTAGGGATGATATTTCAGGTTCAGGGTTACGAAAACTGCAATGCGAACTCTTATACTCGCAACGTTAGTTGCGCTCCTCGTCCTCAAGCCGTCCCCTTCCTGTGCTCAGGAAGGGGAGGATGAGGTGCGGGGGCAACTGGCAGATGCCGTAACAGCTCCTGAGGAGCAACAGATCGCCATCCTCGCTGCGTTGGCAGACTCTGGAGACAAATTCGTAGCAGTAGCGCTGACAGCCTGGCGGCGCGGTGAGATGTTTCTCATCGAACACAACGGTGATACCGTTCCAGCGCTACTGGAAAACGCCGAAAGCAAAGAACCCGTCCGCGGATTCCTCTTGCGTACGGGTGAGGTGATGGCCGATGCCTCTGGGAACGCTCTCACCTTTGTTCCTAAACAGCAGAAAGTGGCAGACACGACGGGCGGGTTGCGCAAGCAGATCAAGAAGACCATCGATCTCCTGGCGATCTCTGATTCTGATCCCGGGAATCGTGCAGCGGGTGTTTTAAAACTTGGCCTGATGCAGAGGCCCGAATACTTCGACGTCCTGAAGCAACGGCTAATGGTCGAGAAGGATCCCAGAGTATTGAAGAAACTTCAGGAGGGCATCGCGGTCAGCGCGCTGACACTCGGCGATCCGGAAGAAGTTTTGGAAGCAGTGAAGAAACTGGGCGAGCTACGGTCGATCGCCGGGCTCGATTCTCTTAACAACATCATCAAGACGCAAGAGGCATTGCCGCCAGCGGAACAGAACACCGCGCTGCTCAAGGAAGCAACCAGGTCGGTCAAGGCGATCGACGACTATCTTGGCTGGGTCGATATGGCGGGCACCGCGTTCCGTGGCGTC
>JAQCER010000139.1 GCA_027618625.1 Verrucomicrobiota bacterium | reverse complement strand
AGCCGCTGGTGAATCTGATGGAGGTTCGCGATATTCCGGAAGTGATTCTGGAAAGCACCATTCGCCACCACTGCCAGCTGGAGGCCGCGGTCCGCGTAGTCATCCAGCAGGCTGTAGAGAATGTCCGTAACCAGCTGGCATCCCTTCTGCACCGGGTCGAGCCGGGACGGCCAGAACAACACCGGAGCATCCGCGTCTTGAACAAGGCCGAGCCGCTTCTGCAGCTCCAGCTTGTTCGCGCGGCGGGCTCCCACGTGGTCGTCAGGGGAATAGTGCTGGACGATGTATTCGTCAGTCTCCGGTTCAAAGGCGGGATCCGGCGCGTTCAGAATGCCGCTGGCATGGCCTGAATATTTCTTGTTCGCCAACTCCCGCTGAATGGCACTGGGCACAAAACCATGGTGTCCCATGACCACTTCGTCCAGGAAAGTGGGGCTCACCGTGTTGACGTAGTCGGCTGCAAAAATTCCGCTGGTGAGCAGGTCAACGCGATTTCCCGAGCGTGTCTGTTCATAGTTTCCCGGACGATTTTCGTAGTAAAGATTCTCCCAGAACTCCGCAGCATCGATGCCACGATCTTCCATTTCTGCCAAAGACAGTTTCTCGGTGTGAATGTTATGCACCGTGAACAGGCACTTGATCCCGCGATGCTTCGCCACGGCGGGGATGAGACCGGTCATCCAGTCATTGCAGTGAATCAGATCCGGCTCGACGGTCGGGATGATGTGGTTGATCACCTCGCGCTGAAACGCCAGGGCGATGCGGGTGTTTTCATCTGTCGAGTAGACTTGATCCCGGTGGTAAAAAATACGGTCCTCGGCGAGGTGGATGCGCTGGTCCGGGGTATTTCGTCGCACCTTTTCGATCTGCTTCTTGTGAAGTTGCTGGATATCCGTGTGAAACATCCGCTTGTAGTTGGGCAGGGCGACATGCACATCCGCTCCCAATTCCTGCAGTTCATTGACCAGCGACGCGGACACGTCTGCCAGTCCACCTGCCTTGGCGCCCATCCGCTGGGAAAGGTTTCCCATTCCTTCCGGCAGATAAGTGATCTCGGGCGTCACCACGAGAATGCGCGGCATCCCGCCCTCGCGAAGACTGCCCGCCGATCGCTGCTTTGGCTGTTCGGCAGCATCCCCAGTCGCGGCTTTGGTAAAAGTGGAAAGAGGACTGGTGCTGCTCATGTGAAAAGGGGAATTGATCGGGGAGCGCTCCTGTGCCTTCATGCGGATAAAGCCAGTAACGATCCTCCTTAATGTTTATGGAGTTCTAGAACTATCAATCATCTACACCGCATGCAATCGGAAAAGTGATGATCACTAGGAGGGATGTCAAAGTCCCGTTATGGTGGTGCCACCAATCTAATAACAAGGAGTGCCACGAACGCCAGTGGCAGAGGAGCCATCAAGAGCACCACAACAATCCTCTTCCGGCAGGCCACGTTGGCGAAATCGCGAATTTGATTGAAATTTGCAAATGGGCTGACTTTGGCGACAATCACCGGGTGCCGGACTTTGATGACGAACAGGATGCCGCTGAGTGTAAAAGCGATGATCGCGATCGCAATGGCGATTTGCGACAGCGGCTGTTGAGTCATCTGCGCGATCCCAGCTATGAGCCGCAGAACAAGTCAGAACTTTCCCGGGCGATGGAGGTCGATTCCCGTGACCGGGCGGAGCTGCGTGGGGAGCTGCGGGCGCTTGAGGCGGAGGGGTTGATCGTCAAGATCAAGAAAGGCCGCTATGAGTTGTGCGAAAGTGCGGGCAATACGCTGATCGGAACCATTCGTCGCGATCGGAAGGGCAATGTGTCCTTTCATCCGGATGGCAATAGCGCGGAGAACAGGAGCGCGCTCCAGGCATTGGAACTGGAGCCCGAAGCCAACCTGTATGTTCCAGACAAGTTTGCGCATACGTCGCTGCATGGAGATCATGTGGTGGTGAAAGTGCTGGAAACGGGGATCCCAAAATGGTGGAAGCACGTGCGGCGTAAGCGTGAGCTGTTGCGCGAGATAGCTGAGAACGCTGAGAAGCGGCTTGAGGCGCGCGTCGTCAAGATTCTGGAGCGGCGCAACAATCGGATCGTGGGAACGTTTCGCAGGGAAGGGAAATTCGACTACGTGCAGCCGGATGATTCACTCCTGCCGGACACCATCGATGTGCAGGTCTCAACGGACACGCAAGTGCAGCCGGGGGACAAGGTGATCGTCACCATTGAGGAATGGCATTCTCGGAATCAACATCCGCGTGGCAGAATTGTGCGTTCGTTAGGGCCAGCGGATGCGCCGGGAGTGGACATCCTTTCGATCATCCATGCGCACCAGTTGCCGCTGGAGTTTCCACCCAAAGTCTTACAGGATGCTGCTTCCATCGAGGAAGTGATCACTGCGGATGAGATCGCCGCCCGTGAGGACTGGCGCGACCATCTGGTTGTCACCATCGACCCATTCGATGCAAAGGACTTTGACGATGCCATTGCCGTCAGGCGATTGTCAGGCGAGGCGTGTGGCTGGGAGCTTGCGGTGCATATTGCCGATGTTTCGCACTATGTCAGGCCAGGCAGCGCCATCGATCGGGAGGCAAATGATCGCGGTAACAGCATTTACCTTGTCGACCGGGTAATCCCGATGTTGCCAGAGCAGCTTAGCAATGGCATCTGCAGTCTGAAACCAGGTGTCGATCGCTTGACTCGTGCGGCGATCATGGAATTCGATGACAACGGCAACCGGACCCGCACTCGGTTTTGCAGTGCGGTCATTCGCAGCGCGTGTCGGCTGACTTACGAGGAAGCGATTGTGCGCATGCGGGATGAGAGCCCGGGAGTAGATCAGGTGACGCTGGTGCTCCAGGAAGCGTGGCGGTTGGCTGCAATTCTGCGCGAGAAGCGATTCAAGGAAGGTGCGCTGGATCTGGATTTTCCGGAGGTGCGGCCAGTGCTCGACGAAAACGGCAAGCCACTGCGGTTGGTGCGGATCGAGTATGATGAGTCCCACCAGTTGATTGAGGAATTCATGCTGGCGGCGAACGAAGCGGTAGCGGAAACGACACGGCGAGCGGCTGTGCCATCGATCTACCGCACTCACGACGATCCAGATCCAGAGAAGCTGTATGAATTTCAAGCTCTGGTGCAGAGTCTTGGGATCGCCACGGGTGACCTCACCGTTCCAGTGGAAGTGCGCAGATTAATGAAAGCGGTTAAAGGACACGCCGCGGAATACGCGATCAAAATCGGGCTGCTCAAAAGCATGAAGCGAGCCGCGTATGATGCTGAGCCGACTGGCCACTTCGGGCTGGCAAAGGCGAACTACACCCACTTCACCAGTCCCATTCGTCGCTATGCGGATCTCATCGTGCATCGTGTTCTGTGGAACCTGACGAACCCCTCAAAGCCGGAGCTTCACCTGCGCACGCCAAGAGCTGCGGGAATGCAGGACATTGCCGAGCACATCTCCAATACGGAGCGCGTGGCAGCGGATGCGGAGATCGAGTCGCGACGACTGAAGGAACTCGAGTACCTCGCGGGGCTGGTTGCCTCGAAGGAACAGGTTGTGTTTAACGCTCTGGTGTTGGAGGCACGCCGTGTGGGCTTGTTCGTTGAGCTGACCGATTATTTTATCAAAGGATTGATCAAGCCGGATGCTCTGGAGCCGTTCGACGACTACGCCTGGGATCGACGGATGCGTCGTTTCCGCGGTGAGCAGCATGGGAAAGTTTATGAGACCGGCAATCGATTGAAAGTGGCGATCGAAGCGGTGGACATAGAGAGGAAGTTTGTCGACTTTCGCGTGGTGCGCTCCTGATCTGACTTGGAAGAAGAAGATGTCGGGCTCAGTAATCGTAACCATCATGGTGATGGCAGAGTGGTGGCCATGGTGCCGCCATGAGTGACGCCAAGCCAGACTGCGGCAATTCCGCAGATGGCGGCGAGAGTCCATGCGGCGGGCACGGGAAGCAAGCCGCGTTTGCCAATCAAGGGCATGGCACCAAAACCCAGCCACAGCACGAGCTTTGCGACGATCCACCACGGGAAGCCGATCTGCAGTTTCGCGATCAACCCAAATCCGGCAACGAGGAGAAGAAAGAGCCCGATTCCGTGAAAGATGCCGCCAATCTTGCGGTGCGGCGTGTCCTTGGGCATGAGGGCGGAAGCGAGGCCAATGAACAAAAGGACAACGCCGGCGAGGTGGAGGATTTTGTAGAAGGTCGGTGACATGGACGACTCTCTAAAGCGTTCCTACGCTAAAAGCAACGGCTGTGACGTGCCGCAGTCAAATTTGGAACATCCTCGACATGTCCTTACGCTGCAATCCTGGCTAGGCTAGAACAACTCGATCGGCGCCGGCACGATTTTCACTCCGCCTTCGGGAGGGCTGCCGATTTCTTCCTCAATGCGGGTGACAGCACCCTCGGTGAACTGGACGATGAGGTTGCCGACGGGCACTTTGACATAAATCGTAGTCTTGAAGAGGCGTCCGTAGCGGTCGCGGCGGGTTTCTGTCTGGGGGACTTTTTCGTAGGTCGTGAATTCGAGACTGATGTGGTTGCCATCTTTGTCGACCGCAGTCTTGGACGCAGTGGGCTTGCCCAGTGAGCGTTCGACTTCCTCCAGCGTCATCCCCAGGCCAACTTCCTTCTTTGCGATCAACTCTTCCACAATCAGGTAACGTTCGTGCGCTTTCTTCATTTTTTCGAAGAACTCGGGATCCTTGGTCTCCAGATACTTGGGGCTCATCCAGCCGACCACTCCACCGTGCGTTGCCTTGCCTCGCACGCGATAAGCCTTCTCGCTGACGGCATCGACAATCACCTCGGTGCCAGCGACCATTCGCCCGAGTTGTACTTTCGCATCCAGCCGGGAGAAAATGGGCGGTGAGCTTTCCGCACTCACTTTCAATTTCACCGGCTGGTTGAGGACATCTTCAAGGTAGATGGCACCGGGTTCACGGCTGAGCGAACTCTTTTCAGGAGGGCCCGCGTTGGCACTTTGGGTAGTTGCGAAAAAAAATGTTGGAAGCAACAACGCAAGGGCGTAGACCGCAAGGATACTCATTGGCAACGGCAACGGCAAGGGCAAGGGCAAGGGCAAGGGCAACGCGGACAATGGAGAGTAGTTCGCCTTCATGGACACAGTTTGAACGAGAATCGCTGGAATGGAAATCGGAATCGGCAGAACTGTAGAAAATCCCGCCACGACCGCGTTGGACGTTCGGACCTGGCTCCGTATTCAATCGGGAGTTTCATGGACCGCGCAATATACTGAGGGCAGGCGGATTGCGCAGGAAATGGACTGTCAGGTGCCATTCTTTGCGTTGGCAGGGGGGGAGGCGGCAACCGGAAGTCACCGCTATGGGAGACGGGAAATGGAGATGGTTCCTGACACCATCCGATGATCAGAAAGTTCGGAAGCAGTCGTGTGCCGTTCTTCGAGAACCAGTCCGGAAGACACGAGGATCCAGTCGATGACTCGATCGGGTTGCGTCGATGGATAGGTGAGGTCGTGGGCCGTTGAGGGACTGTCTGGAACGATCGTTTTCATTGCTGCTTCCGACTGCAGCCACGCGACCGCATTGGCACCGGTCTTGTCGGTGCTGTGTCCGGGGAATCCGACGGGGGCGGTGTTGAAGTCACCCATTGCGATCAACGGTTTGCCTGGATCGGCAGCGACCAGCGATGTCAGAACTCTGGCAGCGCCGACGCGTGTCGCCTCATCGCGATACTCCAGATGTACCGCAACCACGCGCAAGGAGCCCGATGGATGCTCAACGGTAGCGACAACCCCATCGTGATTGCCCGCGAAGAGGTCTTCCTTGATCGATCGCGCCGGAAACTTAAGGAACTCGGCACTGCTGACCGGATACTTGCTCAAGATCGCATTGCCGAACTGCAGCGTGAAAAACGGCAGAGCTACATCAAAGTTGCGCTGCTTCACGACGAACGGAAATCCTGCCTGGGTCGCGATCACTTCCGCCTGGTCAATGCCGTCGCTCCACGTTGCGTTGAAGTCGATCTCATTGAGAACCACGATCGATGCCTGCGACTCCGTTATCTGTGTGGCGATGTGTGATCGGATCTGCACGTTGTTCGCTGTTCCAGTTGTCCGCGCCAATATCAGAGCCCCGTGCATGAGCGATGTTGTAGCAGGCGACGACCAGATCGCCCGATGGCTGAGCAGCCCCGCTCTCACCAAGTTGCACCGATTGCACCGATTGCACCGCCCGCGACACCTTGAACACCCGGGCCTGACCGTACCAGACAACTACCGCCAGTAACACGACAGCGATGATCTTGATCACCGATCCGAACCACTTTCGCAAAGGCCGTTTCTCCATGCGGAAGATCTAAAACCCGGATGAATCGCCGCGCAACGGCAGAATTTGCACCGGCTCAGACTTGCCCTTGCATCCGCTGCAGTCCCGGCAAAGGTTCGTCCACCTATGGTCTCCCCTGAAAAAATCGATGCGATCGGCAATGAAATAGCGATCCGGTGGTCGGATGGCAGTGAGGATTACTATCCGATGCACCTGCTGCGCCGCTACTCGCCCAGCGCCGAGAATCAGGGCGAGAAAGATCTGCTGGGCCATTCAATCTACACGCCAAAGGAAAACGACGTCTCCGGTGTCACCGTCACCAACTGGGCACCCGTCGGCAGCTACGCCATCTTATTTCACTTCAGCGATGGACACCGCACCGGAATTTACGCCTTCGATTACCTGAAGAAAATTGCTGAGGCAATTCGTTTGGAGACGGAGGGGGACGATGCGGTCTAGTGCTGGATGCCGTTTGCCGTTTGCGTCATCTTTTCGGACTTGCTCCTTCACTTGGATCAATGAACCAGGAGTCCAGATGGAAATCGTGCCAAGGTATGCGATAGCGAGCAGGGGCAGCCAACACCGAAACACCTGTCGATGTCAGGGTTGTCGATCCTGGTTGGAAGAGATCCGCGCCTTCATGAATAACCCAGGCTAGGCATTGATCACAGAGACTTTTCAGCCCCTCAGAAGGGGTGCCCGGCGTGAGCCAGAAGCAGTCTCGATTCACTATCTTCAATAGTCTCCATTAATAAAAAATGTTTCCCAGAATAATGATAATTCACACCCATTAAAAGGATTGCAGCGAATCACCTAACATTTCGCAATTCTAATCGTTTTGGCGTTTTCCTTGTATGGAATGCCGGGCAAAGTTGCGGCAGACCAGCCCCCCCTGATTCGACCTGACTCCGACGTCGCCACAGGGGAATCTTGAACAATTGAGTGAACGACACGCCGCGAGAAGATCTGCCACACGCTGCTGCACCACCTGAACCCACTGCCAACGCAGTGGTGCAGGCCAGCGGAGCCGTGGCTTTGACAAGCGGTAGCCAGCTTGGAGACTATGCGTTGCTTGAACTCCTTTTCGACGATCCAGCCACGCAGACCTGGCGAGCGATGCAGGACTCGGTGGAACGGGAAGTGGCGCTCGAGTGCCTGAAGCCAGAGTTTGCAAAAAATCCAGCCGCCCTTGATGGCT
>JAQCER010000138.1 GCA_027618625.1 Verrucomicrobiota bacterium | reverse complement strand
GATGAGGTGGGAAGTATCGAGCGCAACAATCTCGTCGCTGGTGCTGGTGGGAGCGTTCACGTTGCTGAATCATCGCTGCTGGGGCCCCTTTCGTCAACTGCCACTGTTCCCAACTTCCCAACGGAGAGCACCGATATTCGTGGCAACACGATTTCTCCCGGTGAATAGTCCTTTCCAGTCATGACCGACAAAAAACTCGCCATCACAATGGGTGATCCCGCAGGGGTCGGGCCGGAGGTCTGCCTGATGCTACTCCAGCAGCAGAAGCAGAAGTCTCTGCCGCCGGTCGAGCTTACCATCTACGGAGATCATGCCATTCTCGAACGCGTGGCGACCGCGACCGGACTCCCGCTGCCCGATGAATCCCAGGTTCGGCACATCCCATCGCTGCCAGATGCAGGCGCGGTTGTGCCGGGCAAAGTCAGTGCCGACTGCGGCCGCGCTGCCTACGAATACCTCATCACTGCGATCGACGCGGCGCTGGCAGGCGATATCGATGGATTAATAACCGCCCCACTCAACAAGGAAGCACTGCATGCGGCCGAGATTCACTTTCCCGGCCATACCGAGATCCTCGCGACGCGGACAAATTCGGACCGCACCTGCATGTTGCAGTACTCAAATGAAGTGACCGCGAGCTTTGTTACCTGCCATTGCGGCTATGCTGAAGTTACTCAGCTACTCACTCGCGAACGCCTTTGCGAGGTGATCGATCTTACGCACGAAGCCGTAGGCAGAATCAACAAGCGACCGCCAAGAATGATTGCACTGGGACTCAATCCGCACGCTGGCGAGCACGGACTCTTCGGTCAACGCGAGGAGGAACGCATCATCTTGCCCGAAGTCGAAGCGGCCCGGGCAAGGGGAATCGATATCTCCGGCCCGATTCCTCCAGACACTGCGTTCATACCCAGCACGCGTAGAAATACGGATGCCTTCATCTGCATGTATCATGATCAGGGGCACATTCCGCTGAAGGCACTGGCGTTTGACAGCGCAGTCAATGTCACGCTCGGCCTGCCGATTGTCCGGACTTCAGTCGACCACGGAACAGCTTTCAATATCGCATGGACTGGCGCAGCCAATCCCGGATCGATTCTGTCGGCCACGAGGCTGGCGATCGACCTTTGCTCAATCACTTGAGATACAGAGTTAAAGTTCAATCGCGTCGAACCCCGCCTACGCACCACGAACACGCGCGACAGCCACGGCCCGGTCAAGCTTCACCAAAGGCGAATCTGCAAGCAACAGCAACGGATCATACAGCAACAGGATGCACGGATCGCTGCGATACTGGATACAAGTTTCATGTCGAGCTGGTTTCGGGGCCTGGCACTGAGATCATCCAACCGATTCCGAAGCGGTCGTTGGCCATTCCGAAACAGGGAGACCAGAACGTTTTCCCAAGTGGCATCTGCACTGCTCCACCGTTCGCGAGGAGGTCGAAGACCCTGTTGGCCTCCGCCTCATCAGCAACGGTTAGCGATAGCGAAAACCCACTAAAACCTGATCTTCGCCGCCGCAACCATCAGAAGCCATGATCAAGCTCTCGCCGATATGGAACGACGCGTGCATCACCTTCTCCTCGTAGCCCGGTGTCAGCATGCCTGGCGGCAGAGGATCTGGGCACTCGTTGAACCGCATCATCATCTGTAGTTTCGCACCGAGATGAGCACAGTAGTATTCGATGGCTTCTTCGCAATTTCCTTTGAAGAACAGGTAGGGTTGAACAATGGATTTCATGGGATTTCATGGGATTTCATGGGATTTCATGGGATTTCATGGTAATGGTAGTGTCAGGATTTTTCCAGGATTGCAGTGAGTGGATCAGCGCATTGCCCCATCCTTGGTGATCCAGAATGCACGAATTGTTACAACCGTGTCAACGCACGAAACACCCATTACACCCATTCGGGATCAGCGGGAATCACTCGGCTCGCCACCATTGTGCTGCCTTCGTCTGGAGATTGTTGATTCATGATTGGTTGGACACAAGGATCTAAGAAACTCGCTGCCACTACTACGACGATCGAACGGCCACGAAAAGGACAGCGGTTCAAGTTTTTTCTGAAATTCCGCTTTAACCTAGCCCGGAGTGAGCTTGATGCCGCTGATGCTGATCTGCTCGATGCGCTTCAGGACGGACGCGGCCCCCTGCAGGTGGAGACTGCAGCAGTTTCTTGGTTTCATTCAGCATCAGCGTGAGCCACGATGGAACGCTGCGGAGCCCTTGGAGGTCAAGGTAGAGGGCCGAAGTGCCATCAGGCGGTTCGCGTTCAAGGTCACGAAGGATCGACGTTTTACCGGTGCGACGGGCCCGAGGAAGGCGGTGGCTGCAGATTTGTGTCTACGAATAATGGATCGCACCCAGTTCAAGGTTCAAGAGTTCAAGACGAATTCCCTGAACTCTTCTACGATTGAGCCCAACGGAATCGAGCACCGACGAAAAAGCTCGCCCATCCGCGTTGAAACTGAGAACGCTGACGTGCACCTCTATTCTCATCTACAATCCATCATGAGAAAACGTCCTATTTTTCCAGACCACTGCGAAGAATGCCGAGGTTTTTCGCATGTCGGCGTAATCCACCGCAGGAGATTCCGGAAAATCCCGTGCGTAGCCCATTTCCCGCCCCTTACTCCCCCTGAACCTCTTCCATCCCCCATGAGTCCAACCGCAGATTTCAATTCCCTACCAACAGATTTCCTATCTTTCCTATCAATTGATAATTAAAAATTCAATCGTAATGGCAATTTACCTCAATCCTCAACTCCCGAGCAAATCATGAAACTCATCCATGGAATTTGGATGCCTTCGCTGTGCCTTGGACTCTTGTTGGTTCCCACAGGCGCGTTCGGAGGCAAAATCTCCTACTTCAAGGGGACCAGCAACGAGGACCTCGACGCCGCCCTGATCGAGCGACTCACGGATCAAGGGCACGAGGTCACCGAATTCCTTCCCGGTGGCATCGAGGAGGCCGAACAACTGGCGGAAGCCGCCGACAAGGATCTCGTCATCATTTCCGAGACCATCGGCTCGGTGCAGGTGACCGACACTCAGGCGGCGGGCGGAGCCTTCACGCTGCGGACGCTGGCGAAACCCATCATAAGCTTCGAGCCCTATCACTGGGACGAGTCCTTCTGGACGGCACCGGTGCAGTTCGAGGACTTCGGAAACACCGGGCGACCCGAGGTGGCCGAGGAGTCGCTCCGGGAATTGCTCGACACTCTGCATGTGAAGGAGCCGGGCCATCCCATGGCCGCCGGATTCAGCGGAGCCGTGAAGGTTTACGCGGAGAAGTTCAGTTTCAACTTTGCCACGCCCCCGGCCGGAACCAGAATTGTCGCCACCGTGGACGCTGCAGGCAAATACGCGACGCATTTCGAGATTCCGAAGGGAACCAAGCTGGAGGACGAATCGGTGACTCCGGAGAAGCGCATCGGCATTTTCCTCGCTCAGGGCTCTGGCATCGTCGACGATCCGCCCGGCCAGTTGACGAAGCTCGAGTTCCTATCCGAGCAGGGGCTGGCGATGCTGGACGCCAGCATCGACTACGCTCTCACGGGCGGCGGCGGCGGTGGTGGTGCTCCTTCCGCAGGTCCGGTGAAAGGGACGAACTTCGTCAAAGTGAGCGACCCCGGCAATCCTGCTGACGAATCACAGGGTTATGGAAAAGTCGATAAGGAGTTCTACATCTCCAAGTTCGAAGTCACCGTGGCGGAATATGCGGCCTTTCTTAATGCCGTCGCGCGGTCTGACGATTTCGGGCTCTACAATCCCAGCATGGAGATCGACCAGAACGGGAACGACGGCAGCTACACCTACGAGGCGCACGAGGACCGCGGGAACCGCCCGATCCGGTGGCTGGAGGCGGTGGACGGAATGCGCTTCTGCAATTGGCTGCACAACGGCGCGAGCGATGGCGGCGACACCGAGGACGGCGCCTACACGTTTTCCGACCCGAACACTCCCGGCCCAAGGAATCCAGGCGCAAAGTTCTTCGTGCCGAACGAGGACGAGTGGTTCAAGGCGGCCTACTTCGACCCCACCAAGAATCAGGGGAAAGGCGGCTACTGGTATCATGCCGTCAGAGCCGACGACGTGGTTTCCGGCCCGCCTCCCGGCGACAAGACGACGGCCAACTTCGACGCCGTGGTGCGCGACGACGGGGAGGTCTCCGATGTCGGCGCCTACGTCATGGCTACGAGTTACTACGGCACCCACGACCAGACCGCAAACGTCTGGGAGTGGCTGGAGCCTTCGCCCGACGCGCCGGATCAGAGCAGGCGCCGCAGCGGCTCGTAGGAGAATAACAGCGGACGGCTCGGCAACGACCAGACGGGGGCGAACTCAGTCACAGCGGGGGGCTCCCAACACCAGGGTATCCGTATCGCTGGCGCGCCCTCAGTCGGTGGAGGCGGGGGCGGGAACCGTGTGTTCCAGATCACGGAAGTGGCCCATGCCCCCGGCCAGCCTGTGAGGATCGTCTTCACTTGGAATTCCAGAAGCAACGCGACCTACGCCGTCTATCGGTCGAGCGATCTCTCCACTTGGGAGGAACTCACCGACGGGCTCGCGAGCGGCGGCGAGACAACGACTTTTTCGGCAGACCTGCCGAACGGGAGTTCCTCTGCCTATGTCAGGGTGAGAGAGGAGCAATAGAAAAAAGCTCTCATTGCGGGGCGCCGCGTCCGCGCCTCAAAGCTTTCCCTCGGATCTCAACAGGCAACCAGTTGATTAGCGTTATCCTCCGCCCTAGCCTGGGTTATTCATGAAGATCGTAGCGAGACGCAGCAAAAGGCTTCATTTGCAAGGCGCGGGCCACTTTTTCGGCTGAAAGCGTATAGCCATACGTCGATGTCGAAGAATGGCGCGCAACGCAGCAAATGGAGTCTTTTGCAAGTCGCAGTAGATCGCTCATGAATCATCCCGGCTGGACCTAGAGCGAATGCCCCATCTTGTTTTTCTTCGTCTCCAGGTATTTGACGTTGTGTTCATTTGGGATCTGCCGGATGGGCACTTGCTCGACGATCTTCAAATGATGGCCATCGAGTCCGACGACTTTCTTCGGATTGTTCGTCATCAGCCGTATCTCACGTACGCCAAGATCGTAGAGGATCTGTGCACCCATTCCGTAGTCGCGAAGGTCATTCGGAAATCCGAGGCGCTCATTTGCTTCGACTGTATCGAGGCCTTCTTCCTGCAGTTTGTAAGCATGCATCTTCGCTGGCAGGCCGATACCCCGTCCCTCATGCCGGCGCATGTAGAGCAGGATGCCGCTGCCCTCGTCTGAGATCTGCTGCATCGCAGAGTGCAGCTGGCCTCCGCAGTCGCAGCGCCTGGAGCCGAACACATCGCCGGTGAGGCACTCGCTGTGAACGCGGACGAGCGTCGGCTTGTCAGGCGAAATCTCGCCCTTTACCAGTGCAACATGGTGCTGCCCGTCGAGCGTCACCCGGTACAGGTGAAGGTCGAAGTCACCGTAGTCGGTGGGCATTTTGACGACTTCCTCTTTCTCTACGAGTTTTTCGCGGCGACGTCGATAGTTGATGAGTCGTTCGATGCTGCAGAGTTTCAGACCGTTCGCCTGGCAGAATTTCCTGAGGTGCGGAAGTCGGGCCATGGTACCATCGGGATTGAGGATCTCGATCAGAACTCCCGCTGGACTCAGGCCTGCCATACGTGCGAGATCGACTGCCGCCTCGGTGTGTCCGGCCCGCCGTAACACGCCTCCATCCTTTGCCACCAACGGCGAAACGTGCCCCGGTTGGACGAAGTCTTCACTGCTGGAGCGAGGATTGGCGAGTTGCCGGATGGTCTTCGCGCGATCTGCTGCACTTACGCCCGTGGTGATTCCATCGCGGGCATCGACGGTGACGGTAAAGTGCGTCCGGAACACCTCGCGGTTGTTTTCAACCATGCTGCGCAAGTCGAGGCGCTGGGCAATTTCGGCACTCACCGGGGCGCAAAGCATGCCTTTGTTTTGCAACATGAAATTGACCATCTCTGTCGTGATCAGCTCTGCGGCGCAGATGAGATCGCCTTCGTTCTCGCGGTCTGCGTCATCGGTGATGACGACGAGTTTTCCAGCCTTGATGTCAGCTATGATGTCCTCCACCGGGCTAAAGGGATCGTCATGCAGGTCTTGATGAGTGCTCTGGTTTGTCATCGAATAAAAACAGAAATGATAGGTGGAATATTCATGGCGATGGAGGATTGCTAGATCCGGATTTTTTTGCGCTTGAATGATAGCTGGTATTCGGAGAGCACGCGGGCACCTTCGGTCTTTGCCATGCCATGTCCAGTGAGCACATTCGGTTGTGTCTGTGTCTTGAGCCAGCCGCGGATGCCTGTGCGCGCGTCGACAAAGTGCCAGGTCAGTTCTTTCTGTTCAGGGTCGTACTGGGCCAGCCAGTCGGTGACGATGCCGTTCGAATTAAAGGTCCAAGCCCGATATTTTTCCAAGCTGACGTCATAGGTGATCATCCACCGATACAACGACCGGCCAGTTTTGTAGTCGCTGAAGCCGTCCATCTGAAAATACATACCGTCCAGTTGGAAGCTGCCGGCCCAGCTTCCTTTCGATTCAAAGGCAGGATTCCCCTCGGCTTCTGCATACGATTGCACGCCGTCCCACTCGCCTTCGTAGGCTTGGAAAATCTGCATTTTCTCGCGCACAAGTTTCTCGCCATCGACCTCTGCCGCGGCCGGTTCAGGATTCTCAGAAGGCGCGGCATTTTCGCCCGAGTCAGGGGTGTCTTCTGCTGTGGGTGGCGGGGACGGGCACTGCTGGTCCTGGGCCTGGGCCTGGGCCTGGGCAGGCACGATTCCAAGGAACAAGGCCACAGCCACAGCTACAGCTGCGGTCACGCAGCCATTCCAACGCGGTTCAAGATCGTCAATTCTCATGGGTAGGGTGCAAGACCTTAACCCCAAATTTCGTAGAGGAAAGGCGTATGCCGCATATGACCGGCCCTGGAATTTACTGCGCAAATGACCAGTCGATCGGTGCCAGTTCTGTTTCGCCGTGCAGGACTTCTGCGAGAATGGGCAATTCCAGGACGTCTTCCAGAACCGCACGGTTGGTGATGGTGGCGCTGTGCCGCTCAATTTCTACGTGGTTGAGGATGAGTCCTGCGCAGGTCAGGCCGCGACGTGTAATCGCATTGGCGGTAAGAATCGAGTGGTTAAGCGCTCCGAGGCGATTGTTCACGACGAGGACGACAGGCAGGTTCAGTCTAACTGCGAGGTCGCCAATCATGAAGTCGCGGGTGATCGGCACTTCCCAGCCGCCCGCGCCTTCTACAAGGACTGCATCCATCGATTGATCCAAAAGCGCATAGGAGCGTAAGACGTGGTCCATGTTCACTGGACGGTTTTCGATCATGCTGGCTGCGTAGGGAGCGGCAGGAGTTCGCATCCACACGGGATTAATGGCGTCTACGGTAAGCGATGGATCTCCGGCTGTCTGAAGGGCCACGGAATCATCGCGATCACCACAGCAAATCGGCTTGAA
>JAQCER010000137.1 GCA_027618625.1 Verrucomicrobiota bacterium | reverse complement strand
CGCTTCAGCCACGGATACGGATGGGGAACGCGGGCTTTATCTGTTTTCGAACGGATCAATTACCGGGCCGTATGTCGAACTGAGGCAACCGCTGCTTGAGAATTTCAAAATCGATGACACGCGACTGAATATCCGGGTGTCGCTGCAGAACTTGCAGATCTCGACTCTTGAGCTGAAGCAATCGATGCTGCGTGTGGTGAATCAGGTGGAGGAAGCCTACTACGGGCTGGTGGCGGCTGAGGAAAATGTGAGAGTGCAGGAGATGGCGCTGAGTCTGGCGGAAGAATTGTGGCGCGAGAATCAGAAGCGTGTTGAGCACGGAGACTTGGCACCCATTGAAGCAGCCGAAGCGCAGTCCCAGGCATCGACGACGAAAGCGGCACTGTTGCTGGCGGAGCGTCAGTTTCGGGCGCAGCAGAACATCTTGAAGGGCGCGATGGTCGATGACTTCGCTCAATGGCGAGAGGTCATGATTGTGTCGAAAGGCAACCTGACGACCGAGCCGATCAGTTTCGACTACCGACGGAGCTGGGGTCGCGCGATGACTTCCCGGCCGGATCTCCTGACTTACAAAGTGCAGTTGGAGCAACAGGAGCTGGTTCAGGAGCGGCGCAAGAATGCACTCCTGCCAGAGCTGGATCTGACGGCCGCGGCCGGCCTGGCTGGCTCAGACACGGAGGTCAGCGGCGCCTTTCAACAGGTGCGCGATCAGGATGCGCCGTATTTTTCACTGGGATTCTCGTTGTCGCTGCCACTGGGAAATCGGCGGGACCAGGCGGATCACAAGATTGCGATCGCTGAGACCAAGCAGGCCGAGCTGCGTCTGCGCCAGTTCCGGCAGTCGGTCATGATTGAGATCGACGATGCTGTCAGTCAGGCAAAAACGGATTTTCAGCGGATCGCTGCAACGCGCGAGGCACGCGAATTCGCCGAGCTGGCGCTTAAGAATGAACAGGGGAAACTGAACCGCGGTGCCAGCACTAACTTTGTCGTCCTCCAGCTTCAGCGGAACCTCACCAGTGCCCGATCCGATGAAATTCAAAGTCTCGCAGACTACAGTCGATCACTCTCCCGCCTTCGCTTCGTAGAAGGATCCAGCCTCGATGCCCATCAAGTCGATTTGACCGCAGAGTAACCACCCTGACATGGCGAAAAAGTCCAGCAAACGTAAATTCATGATCCTGCTACTGATCGCGGCCGCTGCTGCTGGCGGCGGCTACGCATGGAAGAAGCACCGCGAACGGGAGATCCCGATCAAGATTGAAACCGAAAAGGTGGCGAAGCGCGACCTCACCGAAAGCGTTGTCGCCACGGGCAACATCCAGCCGGTCACCAAAGTGGTCATCAATCCCGAGGTTGCCGGTGAAATCGTCGAACTGCCGGTCAAGGAGGGGCAGAAGGTCAAAGAAGGCGACCTGCTGTTGAAGATCCGCCCGGACAATTACGTAGCAAGCAGGAACCTGGCCGAAGCGAGTTACAATTCCTCGCTCTCCCAGTTGAAATTGACTGAGGCGAACCTCGAAAAGGCCAAGGCCGACTTCATGCGCACGGAAGCAATGTATGGCGACAAGTTGATCTCTGAAGCTGAGTTTCTATCGGGGCGCAACGCCTTCCAGGTTGCATCCGCATCTGCGGAGTCGGCCCAGCATGGCGTCGAACAAGCGAAGGCGTCGCTCGATCAGGCGGACGAAGATCTGGCGAAGACGACGATCGTGGCACCAATCGATGGGACGATCACGCAGTTGCGCTCGGAAAAGGGAGAACGGGTGGTCGGCACGTCACTCATGGCCGGAACGGAGATCATGACGGTTGCGCAGTTGGAAACGATAGAGGCACGGGTCGAGGTTGGCGAGATCGATGTGGTGGAGATCAAGCTTGGCCAGAAAGCGCGACTGGAAGCGGATGCCTTTCCCAAAGAGGAATTCACCGGCGAGGTAACGGAAATCGCCAACGCCTCGAACAACAGCAGCAGCAGCAGCACTGGAGCGGCGGTTGCTGCCGCGCAGACGCAATCGGCCACCAAGTTTCAGGTGAAGATCCGAGTCAACGAAAAGGAAGCCTTTCGCCCCGGCATGTCGGTGACCGCTTACATTGAGACCCGCTCGGTCAAGGATGTGCTCACCGTGCCATTGCAGAGCGTGACGACGCGCGCAAAGGTTCTGGACGCTGACAAGGATAAGGATAAGGACAAGGACAGGGAAAAGGACGGCGATGATGAGGCTCCGGCAGCGAAAAAGAAGGAGAAGAAAAAGGCCGAGGAAATCGTCTTCGTTCGTGAGGGAGATCGCGTGAAGAAAGTGCCGGTCGAGCGTGGGATCAGCGATGATGACTACGTCGAAATCAAGTCCGGGCTGGCGCTTGATCAAGAAGTCGTCAGCGGGAGTTTCCGGGCGATCAATCGCGACTTAAAGGACAACGGTCTCGTCGAACTTGAGACCGAAGCAGCCAAAGACGACTGATCACTCCCTTCCTCAATGAGCCTGCTGAGCATTCGCAATATCGCCCGTTCCTATGACATGGGAGCCGAGACGGTGCATGCCCTGCGCGGAGTGTCGGCTGAAATTGAAAAGGGTGAGTATGTCGCAATCATGGGACCTTCCGGCTCCGGCAAGTCGACATTGATGAACTTGTTAGGGTGCCTCGATTCCCCCACTAGTGGCAGCTACGAGCTGAACGGCACTGATGTCTCCAGCCTTGATGAAAATGCGCTGTCGGACATTCGCAATCGGGAGATCGGGTTCGTGTTTCAGACATTTAACCTGCTGCCGCGAGTCTCGGCGCTGCGCAATGTCGAGCTGCCGCTGATTTACGCTGGGATTCCAAAAGACGCACGCCGTGAGGCGGCGCGTGTGGCACTCGAACAGGTAAGCCTCGGGGATCGCATGGAACACCGCCCGAATGAAATGTCGGGTGGCCAACGCCAGCGTGTCGCTATCGCTCGGGCGCTGGTCAATCAACCAAGCATCCTCCTGGCAGACGAGCCCACAGGAAACCTCGACTCCACCACCGGCACGGAAATCCTCGCCCTGTTCGACGCCCTCGGGAAGAAGGGCCACACCATTATCGTCGTCACTCACGAGGAAGAGGTCGCGCGGCATGCACGGCGCATCCTTCGCATCCGTGATGGATTGCTGGCGAGCGATGAGATCGTTCACGCTGCGCAAAAGTGAAATGAAGCTCTGGCACGAGATCGTTGAGAACCTGCGCATCGCTCTGGAATCGGTGCGCACGAACAAGCTGCGATCGTTCCTCGCCACACTCGGGATTGTCATCGGCGTGTTCACTGCCACGCTCATGGCGACTGCGATCACGGGTCTGGGAAAGGCATTCGAGAACAGTATCTCAGCGATCGGCTCCGATGTGATTTACATCCAGCGCTTCAATTGGGGCCCTTCGGAGAAATGGTGGAAAGTGCGGGCGCGGCGTCCCATTTCCCTGGAGCAGGCGCGGCGGCTGGCTGAGCGAGTGGGCACGACAGCCACGGTCTCGTACGAGTCGGGAATGGGTGGCACGGTGAAGTATCTCGACCGCACCGCCAGCAGTGTCATCGTCATGGGGAACATTGCCGCAAGCGCGGAAGTCCGCGGACTGACGATAAAGGAGGGGCGGTTTTTGAGCGAGGCGGAGGTCGACGGAGAACGACCGGTGTGTGTGTTAGGGCACGATCTCGCGGAACGACTGTTCCCTTACGAAAGCGGCCCGGGTGCATGGGTGAAGGTCAACGATCGGCGCTATCAGGTGGTGGGCACGCTGGAGAAAATGGGCGCGTTCATTTTTGCCAACCTTGACTTTCAGGTCATCATTCCCGTGACGCGGATGATCGCGGACTTTTCCCGCGACCCTGAACTTACCATCGCCGTGAAGACTGGCGATGCCGCAGTGCTGGACGAAGTGCAGGAAGAACTGCGCTGGATCATGCGCACTGTGCGCGGCGTCGAGCCCGGGGAAGAAGACGACTTTTCTGTGAACAACCAGAATGCGCTGCTGGATATGTTCGGCAAATTCACCGCCGTCATTGGCACCGCCGGTCTGTCGATGACCGGGCTGGCTTTGCTGGTCGGCGGCATCGGAATCATGAACGTGATGTTTGTCTCGGTGACGGAACGGACGCGCGAGATCGGCGTGCGCAAAGCACTCGGGGCGAAGCGAAGGGCGATCCTATTGCAATTCCTCATGGAGTCAGCCGTGATCTGCCTGCTGGGCGGAATTGCGGCGCTGGCGCTGGCGTGGCCGGTAACACTGGTAATGCAAAAATGGCTGCCGACCGCGATTTCCCCATCGATCGTCGCCATTGCGCTCGGCGTCTCCACAGGCACTGGAATCATCGCTGGCTTCCTTCCCGCCTGGCGCGCTGCGAGGCTGAACCCAGTCGATGCACTGCGCAGCGAGTGACACCGGAAGATGAAGAACGGAACACACACGCGCAAGATAATCGCGGGCTTGGCGGTGATCGCCGGGATTTCCTGGTTCGTCCTGCCGAAGTTTGCGCACAAACATGCAGTCACCATGGTGTCTGATCCCGACCAAGTGGAGGTCGTCGCGCCCCGCACCACCGATGCAGAACGGGCAGAGGCGCGGCGCAGGCAACTTGAGGACGTGATCAAACCCGGGCTACAACAGACGATATCACCCGAACACTTCGATCAATGGACGCAGGTTCTGTCGGCGATCAAATGGAGCAACTACCGCGCTGCCGATGCGATTGCCCCGATGCGTGAGCTGTTCGCCAGTTCGCAACTTCCGGAGGAGCTGCGCCGCTCGCTTTTCGAAACTGCTTACGGCCAGTACCCCGATGCCTTTGCCGATGAAATGGGACACGCGTTTGAAACTGAGCGCGATACTCGATTGGTCGCGATGGCTGGTGCTTACCTGCTGCGCATGACGCCGGGCGACGCTGAGCGCATGCAGATGCGGCTCTTGCTCGAAGCCCGATTTCCTGAATGGGCAACGCTGCCCAGAATCCTGGCATTGCACCACGAGTTATGCGTGCCGCGGCAGCTCGCCTTGCGACAACGCCCGGAACTTCGTGACTTGCTGAGCGCGCCGTTCGATGGACGGGCCGCCGTGTTTTCCTTGCAAAGGCTGGATCGCCAGTGGTGCGGACGTGCCATCGTCCGCGGAGCTGACGGTGAATTCCTGCGCAGGGAGACGGGATCGATTTGGAGCGTGCCCCACTTTGCCCGCTCCGTCAGCGATCTGCCCGGCACTATTTCCAATGGCAATACGCCACAGGGGATCTTTGAGATCCGCGGGATTGGACACGCGAAGAATGTCGCCATTGGCCCCACTGAGACACTCGTGCTGGGCCTGCCCGGCGAATACGATGCGACGTGGACAGAGGCGCGCTACGATCAACTGCTCCCGCAAACCTGGCGCGCCTGGTGGCCGATCAAGGAAGCCTGGTGGGCTGGGCAAGCTGGGCGGTACGAAATTCTTGCACACGGCACCACCATCGATCCCGAGTTCTGGCGCGACGAGCCGTTTTATCCAAATACGCCATCGCACGGCTGCCTCACCTCTCCCGAGCAGTGGAATGGCACGACGGGTGTGCGCGAAGACAGTGACCAGCTGAGACTGGTGCGGGCGTTCCAAGGTGCGGGCGGCGCTCCAGGCTGGCTGGTGCTCATCGAGATAGATGCTGCCGCAGAGCCCGTCTCGGAAGAAGTCGTCGAATCAATTCTACGAGATGGTAAATAACGACGGGCCCACTCGAACACTGTCGCAGCGCAGTCGCTTTGGTCGGCTGCGGGTAGAACTTTGGGAAAGTCTCCTAATGGCCTTCGATTCGATCGCATCGCACAAGCTGCGATCCGGCCTCACACTTCTCGGCATCTTGATTGGCGTGTTCTCGATCATCGTTGTGATGACGGCGTTGCGGGCACTTGAAAAGAATGCAGAAACCATTCTCTCGCAACTCGGCCCTCACACTTTTACCATCAAACGCACACCGGCCTTTATATTTGAATCGCCGAAAGGCGGCAGCCGACCATGGGAGCGCGAACCGATCACCTACAAGCAGGGGCTTCAGGTAGCGGCAAAGGCATTGCGGGCAGTGAGCCTCGGCCTGGAAGAAGGATTCGCCAGCGGCACTGTGCGCTCCCGCTTTGAAGAAACCAATCCCGACGTCGGACTGACTGGAATCACGCCGGGCGTGTTCGTGGCGCGCAGCTGGAACATTGAGGAAGGGCGTGCGCTGCAGGATTCGGACGTGGACAGTTCACGCCTGGTATGTGTGTTAGGGAGCAGTCTGGCTACCCAGTTGTTCCCACATAGTTCCGCAGTTGGCGAACGGATCACGTTTGAGGGTCTGGCCTACCGAGTCGTGGGCGTGCTGGAATCGAAAGGAAACATGATGGGAGGTCAACAGGACAACTTCCTGCTGGTGCCGATCACCACCGGGTTACAGCGTTACGCCAATCCCCGGGTCAGTGTTTCGGTTCTGGTGCAGGCAGCCGGACCGGAAAGCTATGACGATACCGTGGATGAAGTCCGCGGGCTCTTACGAAAACTGCGGAAGAATCCGCCAGGGACGGAAGATGATTTCGAAGTGATGAGCAATGACTCACTGATGAATCAGTTTAACCAGGTCACTTTCGCCCTCCGGGCCGGCGCGGCCATTATCAGTTCGATTTCCCTGGTGGCAGCCGGCGTCGGCATCATGAACATCATGCTGATTTCGGTCACCGAGCGGACGAAAGAGATTGGAGTGCGGCGAGCCATCGGTGCACGGAAAGGCATGATCATGACACAGTTCATTCAAGAGGCAGTGATTCTGTGCCTGTTAGGCGGTGTCATCGGGGTCGTGCTGGGAGTGGCTGGCGGAAACATTTTGTCCATCCTGTTTAAGACGCCGGTCGTTTTCCCCTACGACTGGATGACCTACGGCCTCGTGATCTGCACCCTTGTCGGCGTCATTTTCGGTGCCTATCCCGCGTTCAAAGCAGCCAATATTGACCCGATCGACGCGTTGCGCTACGAGTGAGGGAATCGACATCCGGAGAGGAATCCGATTGACAGGTGCGATTCCAACTTTCAGTTAAGGGACGATGGTTCGAGATATCGTCATTTACGGAAACCCTGTCCTGAGGGAAAGGTGCAAACCCGTCACTGAAATCACCGATGAGATCCGTGAACTGGTTGGCGACATGCTGGAGACGATGGTAGCTGCAAGCGGTATCGGCCTCGCCGCGCCTCAGGTGGGGATCCCAATCCGGCTCGCCGTCATCGATGTTGCGTTTGATCCCGAATGCGTTTCCTTCTTTAAAGTCAACGGTCAAGACGCAGTGATGGAAGACTGGATGCCGCTCATTTTTGTCAATCCAGAGCTGCACCTTCAGGGGGATCGCGAAACCGATACGGAAGGCTGTCTCAGCTTTCCTGAAATGCGTGCCGAGATTCGTCGCCCGGGCGAAGTCAAAGCCACACTTTCCATCGTCGACGGCGAAACCATCGTGGTCGAAACCGATGGCCTGCTGGCAAGAGCCCTCCAGCACGAGACCGACCACCTCAACGGCGTGCTCTTCATCGATCGCTTCAGTGCC
>JAQCER010000136.1 GCA_027618625.1 Verrucomicrobiota bacterium | reverse complement strand
CAAAGCCGAGCTTGCGGTTTGTCTCGGACTCGGCGCGGGTGGAAAATGCCGGACCGTCCATGTTGACGTAGGTGCCGCCATTGTGCACGCGGCGTTGTTGTTCGATCGCGGTTTCGTGGAGGATCGTGCGCAAGCCGGTGCTGATCGGATCGGCGAAGCCGACGTGTGCGACGATACCACGGCCGAAGAATGTGTGGTGGCGACGGCGGCTGGTGCGGTCGAAAAATTGATCCGGCATAACGATGTCGCGCGGGTGGTATTCTTCTTTCAGACTGCCGACTGCGGTGACGCAGATGATCCAGCGCACGCCAAGTGACCGCAGCGCATAGATGTTCGCGCGATGGTTGAGTTCCGATGGAAGGATGCGATGTCCGCGCCCGTGACGCGGTAGAAAGAACACCTGCCGTCCCGCAAATTGGCCACCGATGACGGCATCCGAGGGCTCGCCAAAGGGAGTGTCGACCAGGATCTCTTCGCGATCGGTGAAGCCGTCGAGATCATACAGGCCAGTGCCACCGATGATGCCAATGGCGGGAGCTAGGGAAGAAGTTTCGTTCATAGGGCGAACAGACATGATCTCGGGGGGCTTGCCAAGCGCAAGATTGGAAGATTGACCCGGCCTGGAATGGAGGCTAGCAGGCAGGCATGGCTAAAGTTACTATCTACCACTATCCCAACTGAGGTTCCTCGGACAATGCCCTGGCGGTCGCTGGGGAAATGGGAGTCGAGCATGACGTCGTCCTTTACATCAAAGCACCGCTGGATCGCGCGACACTTGAGAGCATCGTAGCGGGGCTGGAGGATCCGGTGGAAGATCTGGTGCGCAAGGACTCGAAGTTCAAAAAGCTGGAGTTGAATCCAGATGACTACGTTGGCAATCCGGAGGCGGTGATCGAGATCCTTCTCAAACACAAACAACTGCTGCAGCGCCCGGTTATCGTGAAAGGCAAGAAGGCGATCATCGGTCGGCCAAAAGCGCGCATCATCGAGTTTCTGAGCTGATCATGCAGCCAGCGTTACCAGCATTGGAGGTCG
This sequence comes from Verrucomicrobiota bacterium, assembly GCA_027618625.1. GTDB lineage: Bacteria > Verrucomicrobiota > Verrucomicrobiia > Verrucomicrobiales > DEV007 > JAGROY01. Next base: position 6,512 of record JAQCER010000136.1, on the reverse strand, counting down.
GTGCCTCCCGCGATGACGCGGATGTGAGTGTCGTGCTGATGCATGGGCTCGGTGCGGACGGCCATGACTTTGCCGATGTCGCACAGGCGATGAGTCGGGCAGCGCTGCCGCAAAAGTGGCGGTTTGTCCTGCCGCACGCGCCGCAACAGGCCGTCACGATCAACATGGGAATGCGCATGCCAGCCTGGTATGACATCATCGATCTTTCACAGCCACGCGCCGTCAATTGGGACACGGTGGAGCAAAGCCGCGAGCGCATCGAAACGCTGATCGACGCCGAGCACGCGCCGAAGTTGATCCTCGCCGGATTTTCCCAGGGAGCGGCGATGGCCCTGCACGTCGGTCTGCGTTGTGCCTCGCCCGTGGCCGGAATTCTGTTAATGTCAGGATACCTTCTGGTATCAGACGCCCGGCCGTGTCCCAGAAAAACAAAGGACATTCCGATAGGCATTTTTCACGGCACCGCTGATCCAGTAGTGCCGTTCAGCGCAGCAGAACGCACGATCGAGTCGCTCACCGCGGCGGGACACTCACCGACGCTCCATCCTTACGAGGGGCTGGAGCATTCCCTTTGCGACGGAGAAATTCGCGATGTTTTTGCGTGGCTGCGATCGGTGGTACATTGAGGTGGTGGAGATTCAAGGGCGCCGCGTCCTGAAAGGGGCAGTCGCGGTTTTCGCAAAAATGGCTACCTTCGACATTTTGGCTGCTACGTTTCCGAAAAAGTACCCGAGAAAGGCTGTTGGTGTTTTCGACATGAGGCGGCTGCCATGAGATTGAGCAATTTGTTTCAAGATATTGCAAATCCGCACGTTGGGGTTCTCACCGGGGCGAATTTCGGTTAGTCTCTCGGCAAAACAGCCATTTCCAGATATGAACACTGCCACCATTCGCCGTTCCACAGCTCAGACGTCTGCCTTTGCTTTTGCCTTTTCTTTGGTCATCGCTTCCTCTATTGCTGTCTCTGGGGCAGGGGACTGGCCGTCCTGGCGCGGGCCGCATGAGAATGGGGCCAGCGATGAGGCGGCATTGCCCACGAAGTTTTCGCGCACCGAGAATGTCCTCTGGAAGGCAAATATGCCCGGGCCTGCTGCATCGACGCCGATCGTGCTGGGCGACCGCGTGTTTTTGAGCACGACTGACGAAGCCAACAAGAAGTTGCTGGCGATGTGTCTAGATCGGAAAACGGGAAAGGAGATCTGGACCAAGCGTGTGGCGGAAGGATTCCAGCAGGATGACAAGAGTAATCTGGCATCACCATCACCGGCGACGGACGGCAAATGGGTTGTGTTCTTTTTTGGCACTGGCGACCTCGTTGCCTTTGATCTCGACGGCAATGAGAAGTGGAGCCGCAATCTGCAGAATGACTACGGCAAGTTCGCGTTCCTTTGGACTTTCTCGACCAGTCCGCTGCTCTACGATGGCGTGCTCTACATGCAGGTACTGCAGCGTGATGTGGCGTTCGAAGCCTGGGGCCGCGAGGTAGGCGAGACCGACAAGCCGAACGATTCTTACCTGCTGGCCTTGAACCCTGCAGATGGCAAACAGCTGTGGCGCCATGTGAGACCATCAGAAGCCAATGCGGAATCGCTGGAAGCATTCACAACTCCGATCCCGTTCACGCACAATGGCCGAGCTGAGATCCTGGTGGCTGGTGGCGACTGCCTGACGGGGCACGATCCCAAGACGGGTGAGGAGCTGTGGCGCTGGGGAACTTGGAATCCAGAGCGCATCGGCCACTGGCGCCTGGTGCCGTCCCCGATCGCAGGCGACGGTATCATTCTCGCCTGTGCACCTAAGAAGTCACCGGTGTATGCCGTCAAGGCCGGCGGCAAGGGAACGCTGACCGACGAGCACGCTCTGGCATGGGTTAGTGATGACATCGACAATGATGTGAGCTCCGATGTTTCCACGCCGCTGTTCTACAAAGGGCGCTTCTACGTAATGAACAGCGACCGCAATTCACTGGCATGCGTCGAGCCCAAGACGGGCAAAGTCCTCTGGCACGAGCGGCTGCCCAGCGCTACCAAAATTGAATCCTCCCCGACTGCTGGGGATGACAAGATTTATGTGCAGAGCCATGGTGGCGATGTCTACGTGGTGAAGGCTGGTGACAAATTTGAATTGCTGCACGAGGTGCGGATGACGGAAAAGCAGGAGCGCGACATTCGTGCAAGCGTAAGCCTTGCCAGCGGGTGCCTTTTTATCCGCAATCACAAGGAATTGTTCTGCATCGGCCGGTAATCGCAGGCGAATTAGATCGCGGGCCAGCGGGCTCGTTTTGAGCTGCCGGGGCAACCTCGGCTGGAAACGCCGTTTGCATCTACGGCATTGCTCGGCATTCTTCGTGAGAGAGCGGCTGTTGGAGCCGAGGTTGTCAAATCCCCGGTTTCCTCTATAGTGCGCCCTCGCGTCGATCAAATCCTTGGCGCAAATGATATCCCTAAAGAACTTATCCTTAATCACTTAACTATGAATACCACGGTCGAGAAATTCCCCGAATGCTTGGCAACCCTGCGGGTCGAAATCCCAGCAGAAGCAGTGTCGGCGGAACGCGAAAAAATCGTGGTGGCGTTCTCGCGTAAGGCGAAAGTTGCGGGATTTCGTCCGGGAAAAGTGCCTAAAGGAGTGATTGAGAAGCGTTATGCGAGCGACATCACTGGCGAATTGCTCAACCGGCTTGTGAATTCCGCCTGCAAGGAAGCGATTAAGAAGGAGGAGCTGTCCGTACTCAATCTGGAGGAAATTAAGGATACCTCGCTCAATGAGGACGGCACGTTCTCGTTCGCAGTTGATCTGTCCCTGGCCCCGGAGATAACGCTGCCTGACTATAAGGCGATTCCAGTGGAGTTGCCAAAAATCGAAGTGACCGAGGAGAACATCCTCAATTCATTTGAGCAAGTGCGGGAAAAGGTCGCGGATTTTGAGCCGGTGACGCACCGCGGTGCCAGTGGCGGGGACTTTGTCGTCATCGACTACACCGGGAACATCGACGGTGCCCCCATCGCCGAGGCCGTGGCTAAGGCTGCGGGTTATCTCGCGGAGGGAAATAACGCGTGGATCGAAGTGTCAGAAGGAGGGTTTCTGCCGGGTTTTGCCATGCAGCTGGTCGACTCTGGTTTGGGCGAGCAACGCAAGGTGATAGTTCGATTCCCGAAAGATTTTAAACTTTTCGAGCTTCAAGGAGTTGAGGCCACCTACGAAGTGACTGTAAAGGAGATCAAGACGCGCAATCTTCCCGAGGTCGACGACGCTTTCTGCGAAAAAATGTTCGAGGGAAGAAACCTGGAAGCGGCGCGGCAGTGGATCTCAGAAAACCTGCGCTATCAAATGGAGCGGCGAGTGGACGAAATCAAGACTAGCCAGATTCTGGAGTTTCTTCACAACAATACCCAGTTCGAGCTGCCCAAGACCGCCGTCGATCGTCAAGCGCAACTGCTTGTCTACGAGATGGTGCAGCACCGGCAGATGCAAGGCATTGCTGATGCCGAGATCCTGGAGCACCAGGAGGAGATCCTCGCGAATGCCAGTCAGCAGGCGCGCCTGGATGTGAAATCACGGTTTCTGCTGCTTGAAGTTGCCAGAAAAGAAGAGATGACCGTATCCCAGAGGGACATGGCGACGCAGGTCACTGCGATGGCGCAGCGGAACAAGGTTTCTCCCAAGAAAATGGTGAAACAACTACAGGACGCTAACCAAATAGATGTCCTTCGTGACCAGATTTTGGCGGCCAAGACCCTTGATTTCCTTAAGTCGAGTGCTAGCGTTTCTTATACCGAGAACGATCGAGCGCCGGAAGAATCATCGGGCACAGAATCAACCGAACCCGAGTCCAAAGACGAAGAATGAATCGAAACTTTTCCCCAGTATCCCCGCTCCTTCCCGCCCATGTTCAACACCAGACGCCGGTCGGAATGGCGTACCCGACGTCAGGATTCGGCGGATCTGCCGCAGGAATGCAGAACGTCAGTATTATCGAGAAAGAGGGTGGCACGCTCATCCAGTTCGACCTCATTTCGAGACTCCTCAAGGATCGCATCATTTTCATCGGCGAGCCGATCAGTGATCCTCTCGCCAACTATGTGATCGCGCAGATGTTGTATCTGCAGATGCAGGATCCATCGAAGGACATCAGCATCTATATCAATTCGCCTGGAGGCTCTGTCACTGCAGGTCTTGCCATCTATGACACCATGCAGTTCCTCACCTGCGATGTGAATACCTACTGCATAGGCATGGCTGCGAGCATGGGTGCTGTTTTGCTCTGTGCGGGCAGCCCTGGGAAGCGCTTTGTGCTTCCGAACGCGCATGTCATGATTCATCAGGTTTCCGGTGGCGCCCACGGTACCGCGAGTGATGTCGAGCGCACCGTGGAGTTCATGTATGGGCTCAAGCGTCGATTGAATGCAATCATCGCCCACCACTGCGGCAAGACCCCGGAGCAGGTGGAAAAGGACGCAGACCGTGACAACTACATGCGTGCAGAAGACGCGAAAGCGTACGGGTTGGTCGACAAAGTCCTTGAGAGCAAGAAGGATCTAGCTCCTGACCCGGGTAACGCAGCAGCAGCAGCAGCACCGGCAACTTCCGAATAAACCAACTTTTTAGACATGGCCAGGGCGACAAATCTAACAATGTGCTCCTTCTGTGGCAAAAGCCACTCGGAGGTCAAGAAGCTCATAGCAGGCCCTGGTGTCTACATTTGCGATAGCTGCATAGGTGTCTGCAAGAGCATCCTCGACAAGGAACTTGGCGAGGATGACAACGTCGAGATCGGTGACCTGACGGTGCCGAAGCCCGCGGACTTGTGCCGCGATCTCGACAAATACGTTATCGGGCAAGCGCAGGCAAAGAAGGTGCTGTCGGTGGCCGTGCACAATCATTACAAGCGCATTCTTCAGGACTCACACAAGCTCGAGGACGAGGATGATTGCGCGCGATACAACGAGCTTGCGGACGTGGAGATCGAAAAGAGCAATGTGCTTTTGATTGGCCCTACCGGATGCGGAAAAACACTGCTCGCCAAGACACTGGCGCGCACGCTGAACGTTCCGTTTTGCATCGTCGACGCCACGACTTTGACCGAGGCCGGCTACGTCGGTGAGGACGTGGAGAACATCATTCTCAGGCTCCTGCAGAATGCCGAGTATGACGTCAAGCGTGCCGAGCTGGGCATCATCTACATTGATGAGATCGACAAGATCGGTCGGAAAACCGAGAACGTAAGCATCACTCGCGATGTCTCTGGTGAGGGCGTTCAGCAAGCGCTGCTGAAGATTCTCGAAGGCACGGTATGCAATGTCCCGCCACAGGGTGGCCGTAAGCATCCGCAGCAGGAATACATTCAAGTGAACACCGAGAAAATTCTGTTCATCTGCGGTGGAGCATTCGTTGGACTGGAAGGTATCATTGACCGCCGCCAGGGCAAACGCGTCCTCGGATTCGGTGCAGGAGGTGAAGTTCCTCCCGTTGGAAAACAGGGCGCTGCCGTTGCCGTCGGTGGCGAAAGGGGCGAGACCAAGACCAAGGGCAAGCTCAGCGGTATCCAACCCGAGGACCTGTTAGGCTTCGGTTTGATCCCTGAGTTTATCGGGCGTCTTCCCATCATCTCCTGTCTTGAGCAGTTGGGCACAGAGGAATTGATCCGAGTGCTGACCGAGCCGCAGAATGCGATGGTCAAGCAATACAGCAAGCTCCTCGTCAACATTACCAAGGACGGACTTGAAGCGTTCGCTGCTGAGGCAATTCTGAGAGGAACAGGTGCGCGTGCGCTCCGTTCGATTTTCGAGCGCATCATGCTTGACGTGATGTACGAAGTCCCAAGCCGGGACGACATCAAGGGAGTGACGATCAACAAGTCCGTCGTCGAGGGCGAACGCCCCCCGATTTTGCGTAAAAAAAAGAAGCAGGATAGAGACGCTGCCTGAGCTGTATTCATCGGAACGGGGGACTGTCCCCCCAGCTTCCGCATTGAGTTGAACGCTGCCAGTTGCAGCCGTGCCTTTATCGTGCCATTTCGTGCGCCGACCGAAATCGATCTGCCGCCAAGGTGGGCACAAGGCAAGGCAAGGCAGTGGAGCTGAACCTGGGTTCTTTTTTCGTGTCGCGGATGAGAATGAGAAGGAACAAAGAATTTCGCTAGCCGCATCTAAGAAAAAATACTAGGTGCGCGTTTAGATCAGTAGAGATTGCGGATGAAACCAAATTCGCCATGATTTCTGTAACAACAAGTGTCGCCCTGATCAATTTATCTGCTTGAACACAATGATTCGCTCCGATACTAGATCTATGGGCGGCTTGCTCAGTCGGCAGTTTTGGCTGTCGTCAGAGTGGAGTTCATCCAACTAAACAATAATTGGCATACTATAATTGCTAAACTAAACCATAAAATAAAGATGAAACTGAAAAAACACCCGCAGGGGTTCACCCTGATCGAGCTACTGGTGGTGATCACGATTATCGCTGTATTGGCGAGCGTCGCGGTTCCCGTTTATAGCGTTATTCAAGCCCGT
>JAQCER010000135.1 GCA_027618625.1 Verrucomicrobiota bacterium | reverse complement strand
AGGTACGGGTTCCCATCCGCGGCGCCGACGCGGAACTCGAGGCGCTGCGATTTCTCCGATCCGGGAATGGCGCGCAGGGCGCAGGTGCGGTTGTCGATTCCCCAGGTGGCGGCGGTGGGTGCCCAGAATCCTTTTACCAATCGGGTGTAGGAATTGATGGTGGGGGCGCTCATGGCGAGGAAGGGTTTGAGAAACTGTTGCTGGCCAGCGATGTAGTGCTGCATGAGGTCGCTCATCTGGTGGGGCTGGGTGCCGTCGTAGAACAGGTTCTTGCCGGTCTCGCGATCGGTGACGGACTGGTGGACGTGGCCGCTCTGGCCGGGGTAATCCATCGACCACTTGGCCATGAAGGTGGCGAGCAGGTCGCGCTTTTGAAAGAATACCTTGGTGAAGGTTTTGAACAAGGCGGCGGAATCGGCCATGGCCAGGGCATCATTGTAAGTGAGCGCAGCTTCCCAGACGCCGGGGCCGGTTTCGCAGTGCAGGCCTTCGATCGGGAAGCCCATGCTGTCGCAGTAGTCCATGAACTCGTGGAAGAGGTCTGATTCGGTGCTGTTGCGGATGACGCTGTAGCCGAAATTCCCGGGCGTGAGTGGCTCAAGATCGCGGTAGCCTTTTTCGCGAATACTGTGCGGGGTTTCGTTGAAGACGAAGAATTCGTATTCAAACGCCAGCTTGATGCCGAAGCCCATGGCGTCGGCCTTTGCCAGGACGCGTTTCAGCAGGCTGCGGGGACAGATGGGGTGCGAGCCGCCGTCTTTGCCGACAAAATTCACGAGCAAAAGCGGTGTCCCATTTTCATCGACGAGGCGTCGCTCGGTCGACATGTCCACTTCGTACTGCGCGTCCGGGAATGCGGTGTGCCAGCCGGTGAATTTTGCATTGTCATACAGATGGTCGTTGATGTCCCAGCCGAGCACGCAGTCGCAGAAGCCCGCGCCGCTCTCCAGAATCGATGCAAACTTTGCCAGGCTGACATACTTGCCGCGATGCACGCCGTCGATGTCGGTGAACGCAAGTTTGACGCGTTTGACGCCTTCCTTTTGATACTGGTCGATGATGCTCATGGCTAAGGCTGAGGCTAAGGCTTGAAGTGGATGGCTTTGCGTTTGGTGAGTCCGTAGAAGGCGTAGCGCGAAAGTCCGCTGCCGCGACCGGACAGCTTGTAGCCGGTCCATGGCAATGCGGGATCGAGGTAATCGCAGCGGTTCATGTAGACGGTGCCGGCTTCGATCTGCGCAGCCAGGCGTTCGGCGCGCTCAACGGACGAAGTAAACACTGCGGCGGTGAGGCCAAAGTCGCAGTCATTGATGTGCGCCAGCGCTTCGGCATCGTCGTGGACTTTCATGACGGGCATGATCGGGCCGAAGTTTTCCTCTCGCATGATCGCCATGTCTGCCGTGGGATTGAGCACGAGGGTGGGGGAGAAAAAGGTGGCGCCATCGATGATCGTGCGCTGACCACCGCAGGCGATTTCGGCACCGGCGGCGAGGGCCTGGTCGACCTGATCTTCCATGGTGTCTGCCGCGCCTGGATCGGCCAGCGGGCCCATGGTGGTGTTGGCGTCAGTGGGATCGCCCAATCGGTAAGCGGCAATCAGCTTCTTCGCGTGCTCGAGGAAGGCGTCGTAAATGTCGGCGTGAACATAAACGCGTTCGATGCCGCAGCAGGACTGACCAGCATTGTACATGCAACCATCGACCACGGATTCTGCAGCCGATACGGGATCGGCATCGCTGGCCACGTAGGCCGCGTCCTTGCCCCCCAGTTCAAGATGGCAATCGAGCATCGCCCCGCCGCAATGGCTGCTGACGGTGCGACCGCCTTCGACTGAACCGGTGAACACGACGTGATCGACCTGACGCTGCTGGATGAGCTCACCGGCTTTCAAATGATCGGCAAATGCGTGCCGAAGCAGCCCCGGATGCGCATTGATGTGGCCGAACGCGTTCTCAAAGTGGTCGCCGATTTTCGCGGTGAGGCTGGCGTGTTTCAGCAGCACGGTATTGCCTGCAAGCAAGGCAGCGAGCACGCCATTCAGCGAAATCATGAGCGGATAGTTCCAGGCGGAAATGATGAATACCACGCCGAGCGGCACATGCTCGATGCGGCGCAGCAGACCGTCCGCTTGAGGAAGGCTTTCGGGAGCGAGGGTGGACTCGGCAGCATTGAGCAGGAATTCAGCGCGGGCGAAGAAACCGTTCAATTCATTGCGGCTTTGCGCAAGTGGCTTGCGCATGGATGCGGTGATGTCGGCAGCGATCGCTTCGCGGTTCGTTTCGAAATACTCTAGGGCTGCGCGCAGGGTTGAAACGCGCTCGGAAACCGGTGTCGCCGCCCATTTTGGCTGGGCCTTACGCACGCAGTGGAGCTTGTCGTCGACGGTGGCCGCCGCGTCATATTCTCGCTTTGATTCGCCAGTGGTGATCATCGCATCACTCATAGTCAGCGAGCAGAAAATTTCCTACCAAAAAGCAACGGTTTCGATCGATTTCAATGAGAGGAACGTTAGGTTGGAGGCAGGACGGTGGAATGTTGATCTGGGATGTGAGACCGGCGATTACCACCAGTCTTGCGAAGCTACCCGACTTCCAGTGCTAGCGTCCGCGTCCGCCGTAGCACGGCTTCAGTGACTGCGTCGACGGTGATGGCCTCCATGCAGCGGAAGTCAATGGGGCACTCGCGGAGGAAGCAAGGCGTGCACTCGACGTGCTTGCGTAGGACGGTGTGATTCTTGCCCAGCGGGCCGGTCCAGGCAGGTTCAGTCGAGCCGAAAATTGAGACCGTGTGAATGCCAAACAAGGCGGCCAAATGCATGGTGCCAGTGTCATTGGTCAGCAGTAGATCGCAGTCGCGCAGGTGGTCGATGAGTTCGACGATGGTGGTCTTTCCTGCAAGATTGGTTGCGTTGCCAGTGATGCCGTTGGCTACTTGCTTGCCCAAGTCAGCTTCGTTCGGGGAGCCAAAGACAAGCCACTCGCAGTCGATCTCTTCCGCGACCGCATTGGCAGTGGCGATGAACCGATCGGCGGGCCAGCGTTTGGCTGATCCGTATTCCGCACCTGGGCATAGTCCGATTCGAACCACTCCATCTGGCGCTGGCGGCGTTGGTTCGCCGAGCGCTGCTGAGAACTCTCGCTGTTGGACGGCGGCACCGATGCGTTGCGCCATACGAAGGTAATGGCGTACGTGGTGTTCGACAGGGCCATTGCTGCGCTCGGGGATGATCTGGTTGAGCAGATATCGCCGATGGTGGCCTGCATAGCCGACGATGCGGTCGATTCCAGCGAGCCAGACTTCGAGGGCTGTGCGCAGCGAGTTGGGAAGCAGCAGGGCGACATCAAAGATCACGCCAGGCTCCTGCTTCAGGCTGCTTGCCACTTTGAAAACACTCTCTTTGTTGCCCTTGGTGATGATGGTGTCGACTTCAGGGACGGCTCTCCAGACGTCGGCGATCTTGTCAGGTGTCAGGACGGTGATGATCGCATCCGGGCGACCGTGTTTGATGGCGCGCACGGCAGGCACCGCCATGCAGGCATCGCCCAGCCAGTTCGGGGAGCGCACAAGGATGCGGAATGGTTTGAGGCTGGCCTCGTTCATCCCCGGCGGTAGGCAGATGCCTCGCTTGTAGCGGCTGACCAGGAAGTTGGGTTTGGGAGTCTTCCAGCGATTGTGCACCCAGAACCAGTCGCGCGGAGACTTGCGGATGACCTCTTCGAGAAAAAGGTTGAGCCGCGCTGTGAGCGTGCTCGCGTCTTCGTTCGGGTGGTCTTGCGGGCGAAAGGGTTTACCGACATGGATCGACCAGCGCGCTTTGCCGGTGGTCGTGATCGCAATCGCGCAGATGGGTGCTCCGGTGCGAAGCGACATCAGTGCCGCGAGGTTCGTTGTAGAAGCGAGGCGACCGAAGAACGGACACCAGACACCGCTGTCGCCTGCGTGCTGGTCAGCAAGAATGCCGAGCGAGCCGTTCGACCGCAGGTGTGCCAGTGGTTCGTAGAAGCCGCTCTTACGATCAAACAATTTGAAGTCCCAACGCCCGCGTTTTTTCAGGATATGGGCATCGAGCCTGGCGTTGGAAAGTCTCTGGTAAAGGGTGGCCGGCACCATTTTCGGAGAGATAGCCGGTGTCTGTGCCAGCGCTTCCCAGCAACCCATATGGCAGATCGCATAGATCAGTCCATTGCCCGCAGCTGCGGCAGCTTCGGTATTCTCAAGCCCAGTCAGGTCTACTCGCTCGGCGATAGCTTCCACCGGCATTGTAGACATTTTCATGCTGCACAGCAGGTTGGCGCCGAGCGTGCGGAAATGCTCGCGCGCGAGTTCCTGGATCTCGGCCGGAGATTTTTCCTCTCCAAAGGCGATGGTCAGATTGCGGATGGCAAGTCTGCGATAACTGGGGAGGGCAATGTAAGCCAACGCTCCCGCAATGCGCCCAAAGGCGAAGACCAGGCTGATGGGCAGGAGCGACGTCAGGAACTCGATCCCGCGATAGCCGCAGTAGGCGAACAACTGGCCTGCATCCCTCAAGAATGCGACGTGCTGCTGCTGCTCAGGTTTCTTCGCCACGAATGTCGAGTCTAATTGCAACTAAACCCGCACCGCAAGTTGGGTGGTCACTCGAATATGCGACGTCCACGTCGCCGCTGGAGGTAGGAGCTGTTGTCGCCTGGGAAGAACTTCTTAGTTTGGCGTATCCACTTCAGGAGCTTCCTCTGCCTCAGGAGCTGCAGGGCCTTCGTCACCAGTGCTGCTTTCTGGGGCGCTGGCATCTAGGTCGCCTTCAACTGGAATCGCAGCCTCGGCGTCATCGCCAGGAGCTGGAGTTGGAGCCGGATCGATGGATGGATCGAATGGTTTGGGAGTAATATCGGTCGTCCCAGCCCTAGTCTCAGGCGCATCGATCGCCCCCGGAGCGACCGCTTCTGGATCTTCTTCTGGGGAAGTTGCTGCTGCGGGGACTTCGAGATTCCGTCCCTGCTGGCTCCGGGCTTCGGAGGTGCGGGCTTGAATCACATCCAGGGCCATGGTCAAAACGAAATAGCCCACCGTGAGGTAGACTGTTCCCTTCTGCAGGAAGTTCGTGGTGCCGGAACCGAGCATGCCATCCATCATGCCACCACCGAAAGCCGCACCGAGGCCTTCTTGCTTAGGACGCTGCATAAGGATGATCAAAAGCATCAGGAGGCACAGCGCAACCAGAAGCACCATCAGGATATTAATGACAATGGACATAGGCAGCGAAGTTGTACCAATCTGGGCAGATTGTAAAGGAGGGGTTCAATGAATGCGCCGGATCACGACGGATCACACCAATCGCACGGATCGCGAAGCATCCTCTGTAAGGGCGCGGCGCCCCTTTTTTGGCTCAATACCTCCCGAGTGGGAATCTTGCCGCTGACCTCCTGAGAGCGGGAAGGAGAGAAAGAAGTAGCACCGGCTCAACCCGCTTCGCTCAACTGGGCCTTGCGGATCGCGATTTTCGCCAGCGTTTCGGTCAGGGCAGGATCATAGCGGGCAATATCGTTGGCAAGCCGGAAAAGGTCGCATTCATCGGGATCCGTGTAGTCGAACCCTCCACTGCGGCCGTGCAGGGCGTTGGTTTCCAGGTCGATGGGATCGAGTTCCAGAGGTACGGCTAACGTCGACTCGGTGGTGGACAGGCGATTGTGGGACATTGGGTGGTGGGCAGGTGAGTATTCGGATTTGTCAGGATTCGATGGTCGCAGTCGGAGGGAGTTTGATCAAATCCCCTGATTTAATGAGGTCTTTGACCCGGTCCTGAATCAGTTGAGTAGCCGTCTCAGCGACGTTTTTCCCGTAGAGACCCGAGTTCGTCAGCTGATCCAGATAGCATTTGATCTGGATAGTTGTGCTCAAGGTCACCTGAACCGTTTCCAGGCTATTCTTCGTGCGTGCCATGATTCGTATAGAATAAGAATGCCATAATAATACAGTTTCTATCGTTTACAAACAATAAGACGCAATTTTGCACTGATTCTTCTCTTCCGGTGCAATTCTCGGCGAATGCTGAGAATGAATCGCTTGAGAAGAGCGGCAGGAGTTCCGCGAGATGCCGGGCGGTAGCCAGAGCCTCCGGAAAGCGGTGGAGCGGTCGCTTGACTGATCGCCTCGGTGGCGATCGCTGTCGAAAATGCCAGGCCGAGCCTTCGATTCTGGCTTCTCTCAAAGAAAGTTCGCAGATCCGATCATTATGTATCAACGATTTGCAGAGAGTCGACAGGGACTCCAAAATTAATTTCACCAAACGATTTGACGAGGGAGGGAGTGGTGCTACTATCGACAGCACTAGCCGGAAACGCTAGTCGCGTCTTCGATGTGAGCGTCGACCGCAACCACTGATGTTGAGTTGCGATCGGCTTTTTTGTCCCCGCGAATCGTTCTTTTACACAGCAGGAACTCGATTTGAGATGCCGATGCGCTCAAATCTGAGAAGAAGATAAGGTTAATTTGTGCGCTGCGCATCTATATTGAGGTGCGCACGGACAGAACCAGCGTGGCGAGAGCACTTTCGATTACCCATTTTTGGGTGAGGGGAGTGCGTGAACCATGTGGTTCTGACCAGTCAATTTTCTATACGGAGAGTTTGATTCTGGCTCAGAACGAACGCTGGCGGCGTGGATAAGACATGCAAGTCGAACGGAGAATACGAATAGCTTGCTAGACGTATTTTTAGTGGCGGACGGGTGAGTAACACGTGAGCAACCTGCCCGAAAGTGGGGAATAGCCCGGGGAAACTCGGATTAATACCGCATAGGATTCTGCAAGGCATCTTGCATCAATCAAAGCTGGGGATCGTAAGACCTGGCGCTTTCGGATGGGCTCGCGGCCTATCAGCTTGTTGGTAAGGTAACGGCTTACCAAGGCTACGACGGGTAACTGGTCTGAGAGGACGACCAGTCACACTGGAACTGAGACACGGTCCAGACACCTACGGGTGGCAGCAGTCGAGAATCATTCACAATGGGCGAAAGCCTGATGGTGCGACGCCGCGTGGAGGATGACGGCCCTAGGGTTGTAAACTCCTGTCATCAGAGAGTAACGTTGTGTACCTAATACGTGCATGATTTGATAGTATCTGAAGAGGAAGGGACGGCTAACTTCGTGCCAGCAGCCGCGGTAATACGAAGGTCCCAAGCGTTGTTCGGAATTACTGGGCGTAAAGCGTGTGTAGGCGGTTGGGTAAGTCAGATGTGAAATCCCGGGGCTCAACCCCGGAACTGCATCCGATACTGCCTGACTAGAGGACTGGAGGGGAGTCTGGAATTCTCGGTGTAGCAGTGAAATGCGTGGATATCGAGAGGAACACTAGTGGCGAAGGCGAGACTCTGGACAGATCCTGACGCTGAGACACGAAGGCTAGGGTAGCGAACGGGATTAGATACCCCGGTAGTCCTAGCAGTAAACGGTGCACGCTTGGTGTGGGAGGATTCGACCCCTTCCGTGCCGGAGCTAACGCGTTAAGCGTGCCGCCTGGGGAGTACGGCCGCAAGGCTAAAACTCAAAGAAATTGACGGGGACCCGCACAAGCGGTGGA
>JAQCER010000134.1 GCA_027618625.1 Verrucomicrobiota bacterium | reverse complement strand
CTGGATCCGACGAAAAGGTACAACTTCCGTGGCCTCGCTTGTCGCGGCGGAGATTATGATGTGCGCTGGAGTATCTTCAGTATTGCCGGAACAGAGGCCCAGGTCGCTGCCCATGTGGATGGCAGCGCACGCAAGAATATCTTCACTGCCGCGACGTTTCCTGCCGCCGGGCTCGAACCGAATGAGGTCGTGTTGAACGCTGGGGACAATCGGGAAGGTTCTCTTGTCGGATGGGACAACATTGAGCCCGGTCCGGATGGGGAATTCTCCATCGAGGCCAAGTAATACACAGGGAAGGCGCCCTACGGAAATCCGTCCGGAGGCCCCTACTCGTATGGCTTCTCTGTAATCTATCTTGCTGAAGTGAAATCCTCGGGCGACCTTCGAATTACTGAGAACCCTCCTCCAAATCTGATTATTGCAGGAGGACAATCTGCAACTCTGGCAGTCGTTGCGTCCAGTCCAGCGGCCATCACGTATCAGTGGCAGCGTTCCGCTCCTGGTGACGAAGAGTTCGGTGATGTTGCAGGAGCGCAGGGAGTGACTTACGTCACTCCCTGCACTCACTGCCGCCGACGATGGCGCACGCTATCGATGTGTGATCACGAGCGCCGGATCCCAAGCGATCAGCGGCATATCCGAGTTGGCGATCGACGGGGACATTCCGATCGCGATGGTTGAGGGGAGCTTTAACTTCAATGCAGTCTATGTCAGGTTCTCAGAAGCCATGAAATTAGAACAGCTGGGGAAGATCGAAAACTACCAGCTCGCGGGTGGGCCGACACTGAATTCGATAGGCGTGATCGATCCATTCTCGGTGCGTCTTGGCACAACGGTCCAGCAGAAGAACGCGGCGTATACGCTTACGATAAAGAATGTTGAAGACCTTGCTGGTAACAAAGTCGGAACCGCCCCGGTCGAATTCAAGGGCTTTGCACTGACGAACGGTGTTGCTGGGTTGGAGATCTGGCGGAACTTCCACAATGATCCAAATCTGCAGATTCTGAAGGATCTTCCCCGTTTCCCTGATGGCCCGGATATCGACTACGTGACGACTGCCATCAACTCAAGGGAAGTGTATGCTGACGGCACACAGAATACGTACGGCGGACGGTTTCGCGCCTGGCTGATTCCCGACGAAACGGCGAAGTACGAATTCTTTCTGCGCGCTGACGATGCTGGCGAATTCAGTATCAGTGCGGACGGTCAGTTCGGCTCCTTTGACGATCCCAATCGAATCCCTGATCTGGAAGCGGCCGGCAATCTGCCATTTGAAGAGGGAACTCCGTCGGAGCCGATCGCTTTGGAGGCGGGAAAAAAGTACGCGGTTCAGGTGCTTTGGACGGAGGACAATGGTGATGACGTTGCCCAGCTCGCTTGGCGAAAAGTCGGGGACGAAAACTTTCCGGAGGAGCCCATTGCAAGTAAATTCTTTTGTTACTTTGGACCAAACGCGCCTGACGAAGACAACGATGGAATGTCCGACGTCTATGAAGCCCTTAATGGATTGAACCCTGATCTGGATGATTCAGCGGGCGATCTCGATGGTGATGGACTGAGCAATGGTAATGAACACACGGTCGGTACTGCCGCGAACAGCGACGACACTGACGGCGATGGCCTGAAAGATCGCGCGGAGACTGGAACGGGACTCTATGTTAGTCAGACCGACACCGGAACCAGCGCGTTGAATGCAGATTCGGACAGAGACGGGCTCTCCGATGGAGTCGAGACGCGCACTGGAACGTTTGTCAGTGCAACGAACACCGGATCAGATCCACTGAATCGTGACTCGGATGACGATGGCGCGCGCGATGGCTTGGAAGTGAGTGCGGGCTTTGACCCCAATAACCCCGGAAGTATCCCAAGTGTCGTCCAGGGTGGTGGAGTCTTTGTTACCGACCATGTCTGGACTGATGGCGATCCGGCTTTTGCGGATATTTTCGAAGCGGAGGACATTCTCGGTGACCCTGGTTCCGGGGGTGAGCGTTTTCAGGCGGAAACCAAGTTTATCCACTTTCATGACAACGTTGAGCCACCGATCTTCGTTGAAGAATCGAAACCGTTTCCACTGTGGGATGATGACAACGGTGGTAGCGGCGGATTCGCTGACCGCGACAATTTTATGATCCGTGCCGTTGGGCAGATCAACATTACCCAGGCTGGGCTCGTGTCGTTCATTTGTAACAGTGACGACGGATTCGTGCTGCGCATTGGTGGGGACGAAGTTGGTACCGCGGGCGATCGCGGCCGGGCTGACACGCTCATGGAGGTGGATCTCACTACCGGTGTCCACGACCTTGAATTCGTTTACTACGAACTGGGTGGTGGCGCTGGGGTGTCGCTTTTCGTCTATCGCGGACTCGGTATTGCTCCGGCCTTAAACGACGCGGAGTGGGAGCTACTTCCTGCTTTTGGCGGCGGATCGAGCCCGTTCGCCATCACCGATGTGGAGATCGTCGGTAGCAAGTTGGTTGTTACATGGACGTCACAGCCTGGTGAGTCCTTCATCGTCGAGACTGCCGCAGATCTGGATGAATGGGAGGAAGTGGTAGACGGTCATCCAAGTGGAGGAACGACGACCACTTACGAGATCGATCTCGCAGCCGACTCGCCCACTGTTCTCTACGTGCGCGCCAAGCGCGAGTAGTGATCTGTAAAGAGTGTTCCGGAAGCACTTTGTAAATGTGCACCTCGCAATGGCCGTCCCTTCCACTTCAGAACTTCAGGATTCGCGCGGCCTGATGCAATAGTAGCCTACAACTCCCAGAATCAGACACCCGCCAGCTACAAGTGACATCGCACGAATGGCGATCACGCCGATGGTCTCGCTATATCCAACCAGGGCAGCGGCGATGAAAATCGCGATCCCATTGAGAATCTTCACAACGAAGTTAAAGATGCCCATGTAGATGCCGATGATGTGTTCTCCGCCGCGTTCCGTCGCGCAGGCGGCGACGCCCTCTGGTTCGAGCCCTAACAGTAATGCCACCATGGGGCCGCCGAGAGAGAAGAGCAGTCCGGCGGTGACCATGGGCGAGGCGATCAAGTCGACGCCCAGCGCAGCCGTGGATGAGTAGACGACTGCCAGTGCGATCGATCCGACAACCATTCCGCGTTCCCATCCGACCTTGGCGGAGAAGCGGGGAACCAGAAGGAAGCAGGGAAAGGCAACCAGCAACAGCGGGCCGAGCAGTTTGGCCACATCTCCTTCCGATCCCTTCAACAGGTGGATGGCAATGAAAGGCGCAGCTGTGGTCATGATCGTGAATGACATCTGTGAGCCGCTATACAATGCCATGAGGCCAAGGAAGCGGCGGTGCTTGAATGCGATAAGAAGCGAATCTTTCACTGTAAGCGCTGCCTCTGACTCGCCAGCCGCAGTGGGGGAGTCCGCGTGATCCTTGGATGGGCGGAATCGGTCTGCCGGAGCTGCAAAGTAAGGGAGCGCCATCATCACGGCGGCAATTGCACTCAGGATGATCGCTGCCATCGTGTAGCCTAACTTGTCTATCAGGATCGGGCTCACTACAAATCCGATGGCGGTGGCAACCAACAATCCAGAGCCCAGTAGATTCGAAAGCACGCGACGGCGGGGCTCATTGCCGGGTGCGTAGTCGCCAATTAAGCTCCAGAAAGGGATGGCAAAAAAAGTGTAGCCGACAAAAAACAAAAACATTCCGCTACTTGTCAGCGACCAGCGCAAGGCGGGCTCCATCCCATGATTTGGCAGGAATGTGAGGATCAGCCCGATGGACGGCACAAGGAATGAAAACCAGAGAAGTGTGCGCCGTTCCTGGCCCTTGCGAATCCACACGTCGCTCAATCGGCCTGCCATGGGATCGGTGATGCCATCGAAGATGCGGAACCCGAGAAGCAACGCGCCTACGGTCGTCGCCGGAAACAGTGCGTGGCCATCTTCCTGCAGGGCGGCATAAACGACGATCCATTGAAGGAAGAAGCGATTCAGCGTCATCATGCCGATCTGGCCGCAGCTAAACAAGAAGTATTGGAAGGTGTTCAAGGTAAGATTCCGAAAAGCTGTGAGCCAACAGGGTGGCGTGACAGGCGACGCGACCACACCTACCACACAGGAGGTGAAATCCCGCAACGAAAACCTCAGGGATCTTTTTCTACAGTGGAAGCCGGTTGGCGCCTCGCTTTTTTTGCTTACTCGCTGTGGTAGCCCCGCCACGTCCACACCAGTGTGTCGGCCAGAGTGTGTTCTAATACGCGTCGGTCGCAGTGCTTTGAGGCTTTGCTGAAAACGAAGCGGTAGTTGTAGCCCCTGGCTTTGAGCGCATCGGCGGTGCGCTGGTTGGCCATCACCCAGTTGTGGTAGGACGCCTCAGGAGAATTGGCGCCGTTGTCTTGCTCGGATACGTGGGTAAAGATTCGCAGCGGTTTCTTCTCGGAATGTTCGATCAGTTTCATGCTGGAGTGATACTCCCAAGCGCCAAGTGGATATTGCGCTTCCTCTGCAGCATCATCGTCCTGTTGATCGACGAATGTTCCGGAGTAAGTGATCAGCCTGCGGAATAGATCAGGGCGGAACCATCCCATGTTGAGGGCTGCAGCACCGCCAGAGCTGCAACCCATGGTTGCGCGGCCCTAGGGGTTCTCGGTAATCGCAATGTCAGGATAGGCTGCCTTGATGTCTGCATTGCTCAGCACCGCTGGCAGTAATTCTTCATTGATGAAACGTGCAAAGCGATCGGACATGGTGTCGTATTCGAGGCCGCGCTCGCTGTCCTTGCCGTCACGGCCACCATTCTCGACGCCGATGGCGATGAACGCTGGCAGTTGCCGGGCCGGGTTTTTGGAAATGGTCAGGTTGTCAAGAGCGTTGCGAACCAGATCGAGATTGCTGGGGCCATCATGAGTCACAAGGATCGATGCTTTCGTGCCATCTTTGTATGCGGCAGGAACGTAGACGGAGATTTTCCTTTCCGTCCGCACCGGTTTATTCCCGCGATCCAGAGTGGCATCGTCCCCTCGGAAGATCTTGCTATTGGCCAATGGCATCGCGAATTCGAACTGCTTCCCTTTCGGGTTCCCTAAATCCGTGAGATCGGGATCAATCTTGTAATCCGGGCCAACAACGTGATTGCCATCGCCTTCGGTACCTGGCTTTTCGGTATAGGCTTCATCGGCATGCGATGACTGGATGATCAGGCAGGCGAGTGCTAATACAATAACGGAGATGGTTTTCAACATGGCCTAGGATCTATCGTGGTGAAGACGGGATACAAGCAGGAAGATTCGCGGCGCCGCAATCCCGTTGGTGTAAGTCAACTCCATCTGCGCTAATGCTAATTCGCTTCCAGATTGGCGAACCGGTAACTGACGCCGCGGCCGCGGATGGTCATCAGAAACTGGGGGTGGGCAGGGACCTTTCCGATCTTTAAGATCTTTAAGCGGAGCATGGAGATGCAACGACTGGTAAGTGTGCGCCCGAGAGGCGGGCGTACGGCCCCGGAACGGGCCTTGAAGTGATTGATGGATGTCAGCGTCCGCTCGCTGACTTTACGAGATCCCTTACGGATTCGATGAGGATCGTTCCGGTGCGCTCACCCAGCGACGTGCGGGTGATGTAGCGGTAACGTTTGAAGCTATCCCAGTCGACTTCTGACAGGATGTAGCCGAAAGCGTCGTTAGTGAGGCCGAACAGCAGGTTGTGCTCAGCTCCCATCTGGCGCTTCAAGTAGTAGCCGATGTTTGGCAAGGCTTCACCAGGGATGGTGGCAATACGTGAATTGCCCAGTTCGATCAAATTCAGTTGAGTGGAAATCGTGCCGTCAGCGGCGAGTTCGTATCCTAGAGGCGAGCGTTCGATGATCATGCGCATCATCGCTGATTCTACGGGGAAGGAGACTTGCTTAGCGTGGCAGCGGAGGGCTGGCGAATCTTGAACGGGCGCAGCGGCAATGATGCGTAACGCTTCATCCGCAAGGAGATTACCAATTCTCTGACATTCTTCCCAAGTCTGGATGTCTTGCCCATCGGGGCCTCGGCAGTCAGCAGTCACCATTCCTCCGAGCGCGCTGTTGACGAACACCGCGGTGCCGCCCGCTTTTTGTTCGACGCGATCGTAAAGCGGCCCGATTACATCAGCGCTGGTGATCCCTTGTCCCGATCCGAGCACTTCTGGATGGATCGCGTAATTGACTAACGTGCCGATCGCCCTGTCTCCTTCGTCCAGTAACTGAATGACGCTACAGCGCGGGTCGTAGAGTTCTGGGGCGTAGTAGTTGTAAGCGATTTTGCCGATCGCCTCGTCAGTTCCAATGCGCAGCCTCACTGGTTTCAATGCTGCACTCGCTTCGTTGATCGCGTCCGCCATTTTTTCGCAGACAGATGTGAGATACGCGAGGTCGCCACCGACTTCACCATTGGCATCGGGAAACCCATAGCAATCCGGTCCGCTGTGGGTATGGGTGGCGCTGATCAGAATATTCTCTGGAGGAATGCCTTTCACCGCAGCCCGGACCTTATTGCCAAGAGCAGCAGGGAACCCCAGGAAGTCCGAACCGACGATCGCGACCCGAACTCCATCCTGCTCAAGAACCAACACCCGGGTCCACAGCTCACCCCGTTTTTCCGTGGACGGTTGTCCCGGGCCGATTCCGCCGGACACCGGCAGCAACGGATCGGGAGTGACGATCCGTTTTGCCGCACCCCCGCGAAGGCCTTGAGCATGGGCTTGAGCGACAGCGAGAAGGAACAGCAACACGATGCCCGAACCGGCTGCCGCCAGTCGGGAGGATATGGAGAAGGGTGTCTTGATGGCGCTGACTTCTACTTGGAACGGTCGCAGTTGCCAAGCATCTTGCTTTGATATTCCGGCGTCATGCTAGCCGAAACGCGGAAGTTGACGATACTTTACTTTCTTCTACTTTGTTACCCACAGCCGAGCAGCTTCCGTGCTTCCTCAAGAAGCGCAGGGATGCCTCCTGGGTTGTTTCCTGCACCGCGGGCCATCTCCGGTTTGCCGCCGCCTTTGCCGCCGATGAGTGGGCCAAGTTGCTGGATGAGCTTTCCGGCCTGGATGGTTTCAGTGTGGGCGGAGTCGACGAAGGTGCCCAGGTGTACGGTGCCGTTTTCATCGGGCACCACTAGCACTGCCGCACCAGCGAACTTGTGCTTCTTCAAACTGTTGAAAAGTTCCTGCAGCAGTGTGCCTTCGCCGTCGTCAATTCGGGCGACGATGACGGGGATGCCGTCAGCATTTTTTGGCGCGGCTTCGATGAGTGGAGCAGCTTTCTCATCGGCAATGCGCGACATGCCTGCGGTATTCGCCTTCTTTAGAGTTTTCTGCGCGTCCAGCATGGCCTCTTTCAACGCATCACGCCACTGCTCTTCGGCTCTGAGAGCAGCATTGAGCTCGGAGATGGCGGCGGCGTCGTTGCTGCCGATCGCAAGGATGGCATCGCAAGCGCCCGAATTTCGGGTGGGAGCGCTCACCGGCGTTTGATCCAATTTCACCAGGCCAGCATTCGCTTCTTCGAGTTTTGCGGAAAGTTCCGAAGTCTCGGTGTCGAGTGCTTCGATGCGTTCGTTCAGATAC
>JAQCER010000133.1 GCA_027618625.1 Verrucomicrobiota bacterium | reverse complement strand
TCCTGCATCCGATTCCGCAATGCATCACCCCCAATGCTGGCAGCCCTTCTATTTAGCCCGGCTTTATGCCTGGTCGCGCCGGAGCCCGGGCCGCAAAGACCAGCAAAAAGCAAAAGCCTGATGATGACGTCAGCCCAACTGGGATTAACCACACAAGACGCGGCTGATATCACGGCATACCTGAAAACTCGAAAGTGACCAACGACCTCTCAAAACTCGCCATCCACACGATCACCAACAAGCCGTGGTCTACTGAAGAGTGCATCGACCATTATTCCCGCGCAGGCGTTGGTGGCATCACCTTCTGGCGCTACAGCTTCGAAGGCCGCTCCCCTGCAACCGTGGGTCGACAGGCTCGCGAAGCCGGCCTTGAGATCGTCAGCGTCGCTCGCGGTGGCTTTTTCCCGGCAACCACCGCCGCTGGCCTGCAGCGGGCGATCGACGAGAACCGCAAAGCAATCGATGAAACGGCGGAAGTCGGTGCCCCCTCGCTGGTATTGGTTTGCGGAGCGATCCCCGGCCAGGCATTGAGAGAGTCCCGCCAACAGATTCAGGACGGAATCGCCGAACTGCTGCCCTACGCTGCGGAGCGCAAGGTGATCCTGGCCATCGAGCCACTGCATCCCATGTATGCCAACGATCGCTCAGCGGTGAACACCATGGCGCAGGCCAGCGATATCTGCGAGGCCCTGAACAGCCATCCAAACATCGGCATCGCCTTGGATGTCTATCATACCTGGTGGGATTCGGAACTCGAACGTGAGATCACCAGGGCAGGCGCATTCGGCAACCTTAGCGGATACCACATCTGCGACTGGAAAACGCCAACGTCCGACTTGCTCAATGATCGCGGCCTGATGGGCGAAGGCTGCATCAATGTCCGGGAAATCAGCGATTGGATCGATGATTCCGGCTTTCGCGGCCACCACGAAGTCGAGATATTTTCGAACCACTACTGGTCGATGGATCAAGGTGACTACTTGAAGAGCATTCTGGCGGCTTACCGCAAGCTCACACACTAACTGAACCACCACACCATCACTCGATAACCTTCTTATCCTCCTATGGAAACTCGCAGAATCGGCATCATCATGAACGGCGTCACCGGACGCATGGGCACCAACCAGCACCTGGACAGATCGATCACCGCGATCATCGAACAGGGCGGGGTGCGTGTCAGTGACGATCTTACATTGATGCCAGACCCTATTCTCACCGGACGCAGCGAGAACAAGCTCAAAGCTCTCGCGGAGAAATTCGGCAACCGTGCGAACGGAATTCCCTACAAATACACCACAGACCTGGTGGGCGCTCTGGAGGGAAGGTATGGAGATTGCGAATCCGAGATCTTTTTCGATGCTTCCGGCACCTTACAGCGCGCAAACTTCATTGAGATGGCGGTCAAGGCTGGCAAGGCAATCTACTGTGAGAAACCAACTGCCACAGAATCCGCCGAAGCCCATCGCCTTGCCGATTTGGTTGAGAACGCTGGGCTCAAAAATGGAGTGGTTCAGGACAAGTTGTGGCTCCCCTCATTTCGCAAAATTGCCATGCTGAAAGAGCTGGGCTTCTTCGGCAAGATCCTCTCCGTCCGCGGCGAGTTTGGCTACTGGGTATTCACCGGAATGGATACGGATCAGCCCGCGCAACGCCCATCCTGGAACTATCGCTCGGAAGACGGTGGCGGCATCATGATCGACATGTTCTGCCACTGGCAGTACGTCATTGCCAATCTCTTTGGGCCGATCAAGAGCCTGGTCGCTCACGGCAATATCGATATCGCTGAGCGCCGACATGAGAACGGCAGCCCTTACAAATGCACGGCAGACGACTCCGCCTACGCGATGTTTCTGCTTGAGGACGGGACCATGTGTCAGTTCAACAGTTCCTGGTGCGTGCGCCCCAGACGCGACGACCTATTGACCGTCGAGATCCACGGCACCAAGGGCTCTGCCGTGGCGGGCCTGCGCGAAGTCTATACCCAGTCCGCCGCGAACACTCCCAAGCCCGTGTGGAATCCCGACATCCCCCAACCAATCAATTTTTACGACGGCTGGGAACTCGTTCCTAACAATATCCCCTACGACAACGCATTCAAAATTCAGTGGGAAATGTTCCTGCGCCACGTAGCACTCGGCGATCCGTTCCGCTATTCCCTGCGGGAAGGTGCCAGAGGGGTAGAGCTGGCGGAACTCGGCATGATCTCATGGAAAGAGCGTCGTTGGGTGGACATTGAGTAGACGGCTTCAGTATCGTCCTATCGCCGTGCGATCCCCAGCAATTCTGTGGACATTTCCAGTTCTTCTCTATTGAATCCCTCGATTCGATCGATCGATCGCGTAACGCATTCCATGAAACTCCCCATCCTCGCCTCACTCAGTTGTGCGTTGCTCGCCGTTATTCCGTATCCGTTGGCCTTTGCTCAGGAGCAAGCGGGGTTGGCCCCTTTTGCCCCTTTTGAAGAGAAATCGCTGATCTACACCGGCGGTGCCTATTCGGAGGAACCCTTCCGCTATCTGCTGCTGAAGCCGGATGCCATTGAAGAAGGAAAGCAATACCCGCTGGTGCTGTTCCTCCACGGAGCAGGCGAGCGTGGGGACGACAATCGGATTCAGACGGCCCACTTCCCGACGCTTTTCAAGGAGGAGGGTTTTCGAAAGCGCTTCCCCTGCTTCCTCATTGCTCCGCAATGCCGCACCGACCAGCGCTGGACACAGACCTCATGGGAGGACACGTCGCCTCCTTCCTCAAAGGTACCGACCACAGCCCAGATGGACGTCGCTATTCAGGCACTGCTGACGACTCTCGACGGAAATCCCATTGATCGGTCACGCATCTACCTGACTGGTCTGTCGATGGGCGGCTATGGCAGCTGGGATCTCGCCGTGCGCAAGTCGGATTGGTTCGCTGCAGTGGCTCCGATCTGCGGTGGTGGCGATGCCGATCTCGCGCATCGCCTCACCACGACTCCCGTCTGGGCGTATCACGGTGACGTCGATTGGGTGGTGCCGGTCAGGAGAAGCCGTGACATGATCGCTGCGATCCGCCAAAGTGGTGGCATTCCCCGCTACACGGAAGTTCCCGGACGCGGGCACGATTCCTGGGTTCCCGCTTACAGTGATAACAGCAACCACCTATTGACCTGGATGTTCCAACAACGGCTCGCTTCTATTGATCAGCGTCCCCTGGCGGGCATCGAAGCGCTCGGATCGGCGCACTCTCCTTTGGCAAAAGGCGAGAGAATCGTCTTCCTTGGAGATTCCCTCACTGCCGCAGGCGTCGGCCCAGATGGCTACATCACACTCCTTCAGAACGAACTAAACAAGCGCCGACCTGATCTCGACGCCCGCTTGATCGGCGCGGGAATCGGTGGACACAAAGTTCCGGACATCTGCGCTCGCCTCGACCGTGATGTTCTCGCCTTTGCTCCGTCAGTCGTCTCTATTTTCATCGGCGTCAATGACGTCTGGCACTTCGAAATGGGTTCTGGCACCTCCGAAGCAGACTACGAATCTGGCCTGCAAGACGTCATCGCCCGTTGCCAGAAAGCGGGAGCCCAAGTCGTCCTCGCCACTCCCCCACTGATCGGAGAGAAGCACCGAGGCCAAAACAGACACGACGCCACACTCGACATCTACGCTGACCTCAGCCGCAAAGTCGCCACCCGCATGGGCGTCACCGTCTGTGATCTACGTGAATCGATGACCGACTACCTGCGCATTTTCAGCCGAAAATGGGATCCTGACTACCGACGGCGTTCACTTCACCAAAGACGGCAATCGCTTCGTCGCCGACCACATCGCGAAGTCGCTCTTCCAGGCCCTGTCAGCGACTCGCAAGTAGAAAAGCCGTCCCCAATGAAGTGGCTCTTTGCACGACTGGAGTCATCCCCGTGAGCCCGCCTTCTTTTTCTGAGACCGTAGTGTATTCTCCATCCTGGAACGGAAGTTTCACTCACTAACTTCACTTCACAGGCAATGGCTTACGCACAGGATCGATCTCATCAAGCGGCACGATCGTTGGGATCTGCTCGTTGAGAGCCACCATCCACTTGTCATGGATCTTTCGCAGTGACACCAATTCCAGATTGCTCACCTGATTGCGATTATCGCGATGCGACGTCCGCACCAGAATGTGGGCGAGTTCGTCTCCTTCGACCGCGATGGAAAGCAGTCGCAATTCTAGTGTGTTGCCGATCAGGGTGAGCACCTCGTTGGTCAGGTCGTACTTTTCCTGCAAAGCCGTATTGTAAGCGGCGTAGAACTCCACAGGCGTCATTTTTGCGACTTCCTCCACTTCTGCCTTGCCGAGCTTTTTGACCATCGCAGTCTCCTCTTCGACGGTCGTGCCTGGCCGCTTGATCCGCCGGACGTAGCTGTCGCGCAGATTCTCCAGGGAGTCCGGCTCGATGAGCTGGGCCGAGGCCTCCCACTTCCGAGCCAGAGCAAGCCGCAAATAGTCTTGAACGACTTTTGCGGCCGGGTGCTTGAATATCTGAGCGCTCGGTTGCTGGGCGAACACCGTGGGAATCGCGCTGCTCATGAGGAACAGAACGAGGCACGTTGCGGAGTAGATAGGGAATTTGATGATCATGCGGAAAATGGGCGCGATCTTTTCAATCAGCACTGATGGTCATTGGTATGATATGACCGATCGTATCCCAGCATGTTCAATTTGTCTATCCGAGGAAATCTACGTTCGCCGCCCAGCAATTGAGCTTGCGGGCGGGCGGACGGACGTCCGATCACATGATCACACTTCGTTGACCGCACGATCAATGAGCCGGATGGCCATGCTCTGGGTACCGGTGTGCTCAAAGTAGTTTGTCGACATGTCCAGGAATGCCCCGAGGTAGTCGAGTTTGCCGTCAGCACCTTCCACGTAGTCAGCCAGTTTCCCAGCCACCCGCCCGACCGACAGGTCGTTGTCAGCAACGAATTTCCCCATCCATCCAGTCACGGAATCAAAACTGCCACGGACGAATTCCAGCTTGTCGCCCAGAATATTGCCAGGGATAAATTTTTCGATTCGCTTGAAGGTTGCATTCTCAGCCAGACGATCGGGGCTCATGCCTCCGAGGCCAGCACGGGCCTTTTCCACAAAATCCGGCCCGAGAGGAATGAGTCCGTCGAAACAAAGCAATGCCGCCATGCGAATCTTGGACTCGCCACCGTACTCGCCAAGCGCCTTAACAAAATCGCCAAAACTGTCGCCGGGAATTCCATTCACCTTTGTGAAGGCAATGAGTTCGACGATCAGCTTCATCGACAAGTCGATCGTCTGAGTGGTGTCGGCTTTCGGTGTCAGCTTTTCGAGGAACGACAGCAGGTTGACTTTCTGACCAATTTTATCAGCAAACGCAGCAGCTCCCAATGCCTTGTCCGCGCTGTCGACGAGCTGGTAGAGATTAAGGCCGGCCTGGTAGCCTTGCGCAGGATCCGAGTAAAGCTCGAGCGATTTCGTCCGCACTTGCCGCAGGAAGCCGGGATCGGTCTCACCCTTCACTTTTTTCAGCATCGCATCGTAACTGGTGATATTGTCCCATTCGCCGGGAGCGACAAAATCCAGCGACTTGAGAGCCAGAACCGTTATTCCGGAAGTCGGAAGTTCGTCGACATAGTTGGCAATGGTTTTTCCTTCTTCATCGCGTTTGATCGCAGGGTCAACTACTGGCTTTTTTTTTGCCGAAGAGAAAATCAAAGAATCCCATGATATTTGTTAGTGAATTGCTGAGGTTGGAGGAGAGGGTGTGTTTATTTTGCGAGACCGGCCAATCCTGCGAGGTCAAATTTCTCAAGCCATGCTTCGCGATCACTGGCAGAGAAAGAGTCCGCCGTCGAACGCACCTTTACTTGGAATCGTCCGGCCAGGACTGCCGTTCCTTTGCTGCCACTGGGAATCGAGGGAAAGCCACCAATTTTCGTAGTTGCCGCATCATAGTTTGCCAGCTCTTCTGCGTTACCTGCCTGATCGCTCACTGCAAGAGTGCCGAGTTCATCTCCATCTTTCTCAAGTTTCGCCTGGGCGAAGCCCACTTTTTCTGAAATGAAGATCACATCGTAGTCGCCCTCAGCTTTCGGGAAGAACTTATTGAATTCGCCTCCTTCGACCTTTGTCACTGCGGCAGGAGCAGTCGGCGCAGACGTGGTTCGCTGGTCGGGGCCGCGATCGCACGAGACCAGAGCGCAGGCGACGAGAGCGCTGAAACTGACGACCACAGGAGCCCAGTAGTGATTGATGAATGAGTGATGCATAGGTTTAAAGGGAGCTAACGGAAACAGTGGATCAGCGTAGTAGCGCCACGAAGAACTGAATGTGTCTCTGCCTCTAACGATTTGCGATGCGTCAAAAGTCACAAAAACGTGATCTACTTGTCAGTGCCAGCTGCGAGGTGTTTTGCAGCGAACTTGAGGTAATGCTGCCAGTCAAAATCGGTCACATCGTGCTTCCCCGAGCGGATGTGGTAGCCAATGGTGCCCTGAATCGGTTTATCGATACCCGGCATATCCGTCTGCGGCAGCCCCTCAGTCCCCAGCAGTCGGTAGACCGGATCGGCCCCGACGCAGGCAAGAAACTCTCCCCGCGGATCCGCCCACGTGTCCTCCTCGGCACTAGCGACGTAAACAGGACGAGGAGCGATCAGCGCCAGCAACATGTGCGCGTCAAAGGTCATCGCCGCCTCGTTCTCGTTGTAGCGCTGAAAGTTGTCGCAGAACCAGTGCGGAAAAGCACGGTTGATCCGCCCCACCGTTTCACCGAACGCCCGCTTCGAAAGTGCCGCGCCTCCGCAGCCGGAATTATTGGAAATCACCAGCGCGAACCTTGGATCCGATGCTCCAGCCCAGAGCGATGTCTTACCCAGGCGCGAGTGGCCGAACACCGCCACTCGCTTGGCATCGATTCCGCAGTCATTCTGCTCAAGAAAATCGAGCACGCGGCTGAGGCTCCACGCCCAACCTCCGATACTCCCCCACTCGTAGGCCTTGGGCGCAGGAAATTGAGCAAAGATTCCATTTTTGAATCCGTCATCGAAGTCAGGATCGACATCCCCGTAGTAAATCGTCACCAGGGCGAACCCAGCATCGACAATTCTCTCGATCGACCACCGACTCGACACTTTGCCCCGCTCCGCTTCCTCCCCCTTCCGCGGCCCTTTTCCAGCCGTGCCCCATACGCTACCTAGGACAATTCGGGAGTCATCCATGACCGTATGGTTTCCACCGAAGTTGTAACCAATGAAAGCCGGCACCGGTGACGCCGCCTTTGCTGGCTGCACGACCAGCAGTCTGACATCCTGCCCAGCGATCCTCAAAACCGGCTGCGAAACCCGTGCTTTGCCCTCCAGGATCGCGAACGCATCGACATCCTCAGCGAAACTGATTTTGTCGCCACTGTAGGCTGGTGCCTTGCCGAACATTTCCCGCTCGATCAGGGTGTAAATCTCGCCGCGCTTCTTCGTCCAATCCTCCGCCGTGCTCACTCCCTCAAGCGGATCCGGCAATACGTAGTCAGGAACTTTCGACTCATCGTAATTCGGAACAAATTTCTCAGTTTGCGCGGACAGCTCAGGCATCACGATTGATAGA
>JAQCER010000132.1 GCA_027618625.1 Verrucomicrobiota bacterium | reverse complement strand
TGGATCTTTGCCGGGAGCGAGGTGCGGATAGGTTGGTGAAGTGATCACCCACAGCTTGCCCTGCTCATCAAATGCCATGCCGATGGGATTGAAGAGTGGTGAGTCAATCTCCGACGCGAACAAATTCACCTCGTAGCCCGGGGCCAGGGTGAAATTTTTCAGCTGCTCCTGCGCCGTCGGGATTTTTTCGACGGCCTCGGCAGCGGGATCTTGAGAGAAAGAGACTGTCATGCCAGCGGCAAGAAAAGTAACCGTCAGAGTCGCCACAGCCGTCGTGGGGGAATGAGTCATCAGCTTCATGAGTGATTCGAGAAAAATGTAAAAACTTCGGGCAATGTTAGCGTTTGGGTCGCGCACCATTGCGCCGAACCGATTCCATCCTGATGGCTTCTCCTTTTTTGGGCATGTGTTCGGCGTTGAATTTGGCCGGCACCTCCCAGATTTCCGCTCCTTGTGGAATTTGACCCCACACTGCCCCGATCACCGGCTTGTCTGAATTCCAGATCGCCTCGTCTCGCTGACGCACCAGTGCCCCGATCTGTTCCAGCTCATCCATCGGCTGATCGTCCGCCCAGCACCAGGCGCGTCCGCCCCAGATGTAGTACGGGTTCAGCGGGCGCCAGCAGAGGTGATAAAGGTAGTTCTTCTCATGCACCGCGCGCCGTAAAGATTCGGCGTTCCCGGTGGCTGAAGTGTCCGCGCTGACCAATCCAAGCGCCTCCGCCAGCGCGCGACTGGCATGGAAGTAGCCGCGCTCGTTCAAATGGATGCCATTCACGGTGAGCGTTCTGTTTTCCTTTGCTGCCATCGCCATTTGTGCAGTCATCGGTTCAAACAAATCAGCGAACACGATGCCTTGATCGGCCGCTACTTCTGCCATTACATTGGTGTACGCTTTCAAAATTGCATTGCGCTCCTCGATGGCTTTGGCGGTGGGCATCGGGGCACCCAGGTCTTCGTGCGAAATCGGCGATACCAGCACAAGTTTCGGAGTGGACTTGCCATTAAACGGTTGCGCATTCAATCCGCTGACAAATTTGCCCAAACGCGTGCGCCATTGCTCCAGCCCTTCTTTTCCTGCGAACGATTCGTTCATGCCGAAGCAGAGAATCACCACGTCCGCCTTGTGCCAGCTGAGGTTTTCTTCGAACGATCCGGTATTGTCGGCCCGCGGCATCAGATCGACCTCATCGCCCGACCAGCCGAGATTGCGCACCGTCAGGTTGTGCTTCGGATAGGCGCAGTAGAGGGCTGTTTCGAAATACCCGTACAGAGCCATGCGCTCGGCAAACGTGTTGCCCGCGAAGACGATGTTCTGTTCAGGCTGCAGTTGCAGTCGGTCCTCAGCCGATGCCGGCTGTTGCAGCATGATCACCGAGACAAGAGCTGCCAGCACCAGTCCGACACCTTGTGGAGTCGAGATTTGCCTGTTTTTGCGATAAAATGGGAGATCCATCAGATGAGTGAATAGTCTTAAAGGGTTTAACAAAGGGAGCGCCGGCCCAGGACGCGACTGTGCTGGAAATTGCAGCAGTTGTCGAGGTTTCGCAAGGTCGAGGATACGAACATACGAACAAAGCTGGCGTGGATTTGCAGGACGGGATGCAGCTCGTTCACGATCGAGGAAGGTCTCGCCTTGGGTTCATTCATGGGTAGCGCAAAGAAGACCGCCGAGACGGACGGTCTCGCTTTCTTGGGCTCCGGATTGTCAACAGAATGGTGACACTGGTGAGCCCGTTGAGTTCTCGAGTTGAGTCAAGGCGTAAACCGATTCTCGTTCACGATACGGTAGATGTAGAACTGATCCAGTTTCGGGTGCTCATCGCCTTCCTGAAATGCTATGACATAATCGGGAGTATCGGGATCGTTGGGACTGATCTGATGCGGAGCGGAAGACCTGAACGCTGGCAAATATTTCATTCCACTGTTTCAAGGTCGCATCAATATTGTGCCAACTGTAAGCGGACTGATGCTGGAAGCAGTAAGCACCGCCACCGATCGTGCCGCAGAATGCCATCACCTGATCGAACGCGGTGCGCTGCGAAGGCTCTCGAGGGAACGAACCTACCGTCAGCTCAGGTGCCCTGCTTCGGGCGGTGAGAAAAAGCGCCCACGTTTCACCCAAATTACATGGATCCTTAGTGACAGCGAAGCGCAGAATGACAAAACACTGGCTGACTCGGCTGACTCATAACTCGCTGGCCATGAACCTGAAGTTACTGCATTCGATAAGAGACACTCGCACAACGCCTATTCCAGACGTTTCAACGTCCAAAGATTTCTCGCGGCAGGATCTTCACCAAGTGCAACAGTTAACCAGAGAGCTGATTGCATATTATACAAACTCGTGTTGGAATAGCACCTCGAACGAAATTTTACAACGATGACTTTTACAAGATTTGCCTTCACCCTCGCTTTGCTCACGGCCGCCATTCTTCAGGCAATCGGAGATCCTGAGATTTCGGAGATCCTTGCGAGCAATTCATCGATTCTGGAGGACGTTGACGGAGAATTTTCGGACTGGGTTGAGATCCACAATCCAGACGCAGCACCTGTAGATCTGGCGGGTTATTCGCTGACGGACAGCAAAGGTAGCCTCGCAAAGTGGGTTTTCCCTTCGGTCACTCTGCCGCCGGAAGGATTCCTCGTCGTCTTCGCCTCGGGGAAAGACCGAACCGATCCGGCACAGCAATTGCATACGAATTTCAAGCTTTCCAGCAGTGGCGAATATCTCGCCCTAGTGAAGCCGGATGGCAAAACGATTGCGGCGGAATTCAGTCCCCAGTATCCCGAGCAGTTCCAGGACGAAAGTTACGGCCCCGGCATTTCCTCAGATGCGGTCGCTTCCACGCCACTGCTCACTGGAGCATCGGCGAAATGGATCGTGCCGATGAATGACGTCGGCGACGGCTGGCGGGAACAGGTGTTCGACGATGGAACATGGCAATCGGGCAAAACTGGCCTGGGCTTTGGCTTCGATGGACTGGTAGACGAGGCGGGCGACCTCACTGCGGCGATGCGTGGAGTGAATGCGACCGCCTACGCTCGCATCCCATTTGAGATCAACAATTCCGCCGAAGTGATCCGCCTCTCGCTCCGACTGAAGTACGAAGATGGATTTGTCGCATGGATCAATGGTCAACAGGTCGCAGCGGACAATGAACCTGAACTCCCGGCATGGAACAGCACTTCGACTGGCTCCCGTTCCGATGCCTTGACAGAAGAATGGGAAACCTACTCCGTTGAGTTCGAGGGCATCCTTCAGACCGGCACGAACGTGCTCGCGGTGCAGCTGCTCAATAGTTCTGCAGGCGGCTCCGATCTGCTTTTTCTCCCGGAGATCGACATTGAAACGATCGACAGCAGCCAGCCATCGGTGACGGGATATCTCCTCGAAGCGACACCCGGTGCTCGCAATGCGCGGTCCAGTGGCAATGGCCCACGCATCTTTGATACAACGGACAGCGCCGATATCAGCGATCCGACCACTGCCATTCCTGTCACCGCCCGCATTCAGCAGAATCTGGCTCCCGTGGCGGCGGTCACCCTGCACTATCGGGTCATGTATGCGGAAGATGTTTCTGTGCCTATGTTAGACGACGGCGCAGGGTCGGATAAAACCGCGAACGATGGCATCTTTTCCGCGACGGTTCCCGGCAACATCGCCGAAACCGGACAAATGGTTCGCTGGGCAGTGGTCGCCACCGATGCCGACGGAGCGGAAACGCGCTCGCCTCGCTTCCCTGATCCAAAAGGATCGCCAGAGTATTTTGGCACCGTAGTTGTGGATCCGACACTCACGACCAAACTACCCGTTCTACATCGCTTCATGGAACGGGCATCGCGCGCAGAAACGAACGCCGGCACCAGGGCGTCGATTTACTTTGATGGCGATTTCTACGACAACATCTTCCTCCGCATCCGCGGCGGAACGGCAGTGAGCTGGCCAAAGAAGAGCTACAAGGTTGACTTCAATCAGGGAAGCCACTTCCGGTTCAAAGAGGGCGTGCCACGGGTGGATGAAATCAATCTGAACGCCACTTACACTGACAAGTCCTACATCCGCGCCAGGCTCACGGCCGAAGTGGGGAATGATGCGGGAACTCCATCACCGGAGACGATTCACTTCCGCATGCATCAGAATGGAGAGTTCTTCAGCCTCGCCTACTTTGTCGAACAACCAGATAAGGACTTCCTGCGTCGCCACAACATGGATACCAATGGCGCTCTCTACAAAGGCCCGCCTGGGGCGACCATGGATTCCACCGGCGCTTTCGAAAAGAAATCGAATAAGGAGACACGAACCAAGGATGACCTGCAGCAATTCATCACTGGCATCAAACTGCGAGACCTCGCAGAACTGGAGAAATTCGTCTTCGACAACGTGGACATCCCCGCCCAGGTAAACTTCCTGGCCGTGGTGGCACTCACCCAGAACATCGATGGGTCGGACAAAAACTACTTTCTATACCGCGACACCTTCGGAACGGGTGAATGGCAGATGCTGCCCTGGGATCTTGACCTTACGTTCGGCCCCGACGCCCTGAATACGGACACGATCGTCTACAAAGCCGACCGTGACTTTGCCGCCGCAAGTCACGTATTCATCGGCGCGACTCCTCACCTCCTCCACACCGGAAAATACAATCGGCTGATCGAAGCCATGATTAAAACGGAGCGTACCAAAGACATGCTGTTGCGCCGCGTCCGTACGCTCGCAGATCAGTTTCTCGCCACCGATTACTTCCCCAAACGCATTGATGAACTCAATACGCTGCTCGCACCAGACGTCGATGAAGACCGCGCGAAATGGAAAACGAGTTCCCACTTCGGCGGACGCAGCTACACGCTCAGGGAAGCATCAGACCGCATTATCAATGACTACCTCGTCCCGCGGCTGCGATACCTCACCATTGACCAGGCTACGAGCGTCTCGTCTGGACTGACGTTCATTGCAGGAGATGGCTCGCCAGTGAGAGCATTTGTGCCAAGCGATGGATCGATTGGCACCGCCTGGACCGCGATCGCGTTCGACGACTCGGCATGGCTGGATGGAACGGGCGGAGTCGGTTTCGATCGAGGTGCTACCGGTGACTACTTGCAGCTGGTCGGCATCGATCTGCTCTCACAGACTCTCGCGGCCGAATCGCGAATCGATACCGATGGTGACGGCATCAATGAAACTGACAGCATCTACATGCGCTATGCGTTTGACGTGCCGGATCCAGCACTCATCGGCGGACTCAGCTTCGGCATGAAGTATGACGACGGCTACATCGCTTACCTCAACGGAACAAAGATTGCCGAAAAGAATGCCCCGGGCGCCCCTTCCTGGGATTCCACTGCGACCGCGTCACACAGTGACAGCCGGGCGATCGTTTTTGAGAACATCGACGTCAGCGCGAGAAAAAGTCTGCTGGTTCAAGGCAAAAACGTGCTGGCGATTCACGGCCTGAACGAAGGCGTTGGCAATTCTGATCTGCTGTTCGTCCCCCGACTGGCTGACGAAGGCAGTGGCAACGACGATGCTGTGGGCATCCCTCCAGCCCAAGCTGCGGATGCCACAGTTGAGTTCGGCAAGATTCACAGCACAGGCAGCCCGACGGAACACTTCATAGAACTCACCAACCCGGGCACGCAGTCGGTCGATCTCTCAGGATGGAAGCTGACGGGGGCAATTCAGCACACGTTTAAGCCCGGAACTGTTGTTCTCGCAGGAGAACGGCTCTACGTTTCCCCTGATGTGGCCGGGTTCAGATCTCGCACTTCCAGCCCGACCGGTGGCGAAGGACAATTCGTTCAAGGCAACTACACGGGGGAACTTCGCAATGGACAGACGTTGTCGCTGGTGAACGCGAAAGGCGCCGTTGTCTCTAACGCTACACTCAAAATTTCACCCAGTGGATTTGCTCAGTGGGCAGCAGGATTCTTCCCTGCCGGTTCGCCCTCTGCCACACCAGAAGCCGATCCAGATCTCGATGGTTCCCCCAATGTTCTCGAATTCGCCCTGGCCACGAATCCAACGAAATACTCAGCACCTGCGATCAGCGTCGAACGAAAGGAAGTCGCAGGCGTTGCCCATTTGGAAGTCACCTTCACCCGTCCAGCCGGGGAGAGCATCACTTATTCACTTGAGCAATCGACTTCGATGACCCAATGGGCGCCATTCCCGACGAGCACCAGCTCCACCCAGCCTGATGGCCCCGTGCTTGAGAAAGTGACCCTTCGATCTGCTTCACCAGTCGCGTCCGAAAGTATTTTTGTAAGGATCAGAGTCCAGATGCCATGACACTGGGGACTCCCGAGCATCGCAAGGGTGCCCCGTAGGCCGC
This sequence comes from Verrucomicrobiota bacterium, assembly GCA_027618625.1. Classification (GTDB taxonomy): domain Bacteria; phylum Verrucomicrobiota; class Verrucomicrobiia; order Verrucomicrobiales; family DEV007; genus JAGROY01. The sequence goes on along the minus strand of JAQCER010000132.1, from coordinate 1,272 downwards.
TCCGATTGCAGCAGGGTCTTTATGGAGTCGGCTGGTAACCGCCATGCCCTCGCTACCACTCGCATCCGTTCCCTCGGACTCTTAAACGTTATTGAGTTGAGTTCATCGAAACGCGACTCACGGACTGATAGACCCGACGCTTCCTTCAGAACGCTCAAAGTGAACAGCCAGCCATACCGTATGGAAATCTGGCAGCGTCCACTCCACTCGGTGCCGCTGGTGGGCACGAATCAACAAAGAGTCGCCCACCGCCAGAGTAACCGGATCCTCCATGCCTTCGATCAGCAGGCGCGCCCTGCCATACAAGACGACCACCCATTCATCGTGATCCTGATCATACCAGAACCCATCAGGAGATCGATGACCAAAGGAAACAATCCTCTCGACACGGACATTCCCAGACGAAGCCAGCAACTCGGTCACCTCATCGGTATGGGTCTCGGGAAAATGGTCCTGATCTAGAATATTAAAGGGCACCATCGTCGACAAAAAATCCAAGCCAGCTTACGGCTTGTCGCGGAAGTTCCACTCGGGGCTGCCCTCGGAGTCCGGGACGTGTGGCGCCTTGCCGAGGTGGTAGTCTTCCGGCTGGAGGTCAGCGGTCTTCCAATAGTTCTCGTCATTGATGAATCCGTAGAAGCTTGGGTAGAACGGATCCACGTAGTCGACATCGGCTTTCTCAGGAACCTCATTCCCGAGCAGAAAATACGCAGCATTCACCAACATGCGGCGAAGATCTTCGCTTACCAGATCGACCGAGGCCCCCATTGTGGTACAAAACGACTGCCCCTTTGTTTCACCATTGGGTGCAGTGTAAGAATGGAGCCAGGCGAGCGGTTGCATCGGATCGTTCTTTTTGCCGTCAATATTTTTCGACTTTGGATCCAGCGATTCGGTCACGGCTCCGCGCATAAGAATGGTATCGGCATCTGTGAGGTTAACGACTCCATAGACGTCCGACGGCCCGAACACATCGTTCACCGAATTAAGGATCTTGTGATCTTTCCGCGCTTCTTCGATCACGCCACGCGCACCCTCAGACTTGTGGCCACCATGGTGGTTCACCCATTGCTCGCCAAGGATCTTCAGCCCGAATTCGCCGTAGCTCAACGTCTCGCCAAAATTCCCAGCGCCATCGAATGCGTGCGTGGACGTGCGGATTCCAATGACGGGTTTTCCTTTGTTCAAGAAGTCGGTGATGTGCTTCGCGTCGTCTGCTGAAGGGCGGCGGAACCGGGTGCCGATCACCATGAGATCCGCAGTATCGAGAGC
>JAQCER010000131.1 GCA_027618625.1 Verrucomicrobiota bacterium | reverse complement strand
AGCAGCGCGGCACGCAGTTGATCGGTATCGATATCCCCGAGTTCGTCGGCTCCGAAGCGCAGGGCGGCATCGAGGACGTCACTGACTCGGGCGACGCTGAGGCGTTCGAGGCAGTGATCCATTCCCTGGGCGACAGCGGCTTTGGGATCGCCTGTCGGAATGGTGAGTGTGGAACCGGTGCGTCGCGCGCGTGCTGCATCGACGATGGAACGCACTTCCGCGAACTGGTCTTGCGAAAGGCGTTGGCGCTGCTGCTGCCGAACCTCCGGTGTAAGGATCTCCTGAAGCTTTGGTTCGCGCCAGTCGATGACGAAGTCGCGGATTTCCTGCTCGGTCGGTTCCCGCTGAAATGTCCGTGTGAACTCGGCAGTGAAGCGCACGGTAGCGGCGTCGCGATCTTCTCTGATGAAGTGTTCGATGCGCCGCTTCGATGGCAGGTGGCCGAAGTGCTTCAGGTAGCGCACTCCGAAGGCAACGCGCTGTTGCGTGCGCAGGGAGAACTCGGCTTCTACGGCAGTGGAAATGCCTTTGATGCGGAAGCTGTCGCCCTCGCGTTCCACATCGTATCCGAGCGCACGGAGTCTCCGCGCGAAGTCGTGGTAGAGCACGCGCCGGATGTAAGGACTGGCCTCCATCATGGCCCGACGTTGCAAGGCGAACCACTGGTCGCGCTCGACGTCGAGGCTGGCGTTGGCCATGACAGCATGGGCGTGGAGCTGCGGATCCAGCGCCCGGCTGGAGTCGTGGAAGAACAGGGCACCGGTGATGTTGCCGCTGATGCGGATTTTTTCCGTGCTGGCGAATTCTCCCGTGCGCAGACGCACGGCGGCGAAGTGTTCCATCTCGCGCACGGCCACGCGCACGGATTCCTGGAAGGCCTCGGTGACACGGGCGTCTTCACCGATGATGGCGACGATGCTCGCGGTCTTCGGCGCGCTGAAGGTGATGTCGTGCAGCGCGATGGGTTTGCGTTCGGTCAGTTCACCGGTGACGGGATGTTTGGCCAGGTACGGCTTGCGGTCGCGGGCGGTGAGCCGTTCTCCAGTGAACGGATGGCGGTTCTCGCGCAAGGCTTCGAAATGCTCTGCATTGACGGTTCCATGCAGCCCAAGGTGCCGCGCCCCTTTGCCGATCCATTCCCCTTCGATCTTCTCGCCTTCAGCGTAATAGTCGTTGGCGCGGAGATGCCGCGCCAGGTAAGTCGAGCCATTGGTGATGGTGCGCGCAGTGATCATTCCCTGCGGGTAGATCGACATCTGCGCGGGGAAATCACGGTGCATTTGCGGTTAAAATGAGAGTCCCACTGGAACGAGGACGAGTGATCTCGTTGCGGCGAGATGGCTGGGCCATGACCTCGGATTCTACCGAGGAGAGGAGGTTCTCATTGCACTGCTTTATCGCATCATGAAACCGGCGCAGCTGGAAGTGGTCTGCTTGTGGTTTGATGATTTGATAAAGACACAAGACCCTAAGCACTTCGTGCTTGGGATTCTTGTGGTGGTACGCGGGGTGCCGCCAGGTGGTACTCGGGTTGCAGAACGACGTGATTTTCAGCGCCAGACCACGATCTACAACCTGAAGACTACCGCAGTACTACCATGCAACCACCCTCTGACAACCAGGCCGAAGAGCCGGCCTTACCTCCCTACGCTGATCCGCGAGAGAGCCGACTTGAGCCGTTCGCTGAACGCATCACGCAGATGCGGGCGAAGCGTTACCCATACCGCACCATCGCGGAAGACTTGAGTGGTCGCGGCATGCCATCAGTTGGCAAGGGATCCGCAAGTTTTGCCTTGCCCGAAAGATTCACAAGGGGCAGCGCACTTCGGTGACCATGGCTCCCACGCCACCAGCGGAAGCGATGCCCGAATCCTCAACCGGAGAAGTCGATTCCAGAAAGGTGGAAATCGCTGAGCGCGTTAAGGCGCGCGCAGCGAAGAAGCGGGCAGCGAAACGCTTCCAATACAGTGACGAAGAAAAGCCAATTCGAACGTGGAAGGACGAAACCTGAGGAACTGTCTAGGTTTGTCCGTGATTTTTTCCGCCGAACTTCGATCTAATGATAATGAGTTCCAAAAAGGTTCCTACGGCGTCCTTGTCGAAACGTCCGCGCATTGTCTTTACCCAGGGCGGCAAGGGCGGGGTCGGGAAAACGGATCTGAGCCTCTCGCTGGTGTCGTGGTATCGGCAGAACGGCGTGGCCCCGATCCTTTTCGACTTCGATATCGAAAACACCAACAAGAGTGGGCTGCAGAATTTTTATCCTGACGCACGCAAGCACGATGTCCACCGCGACGGTGCGCTCGACGAGGTCTTTGAAGTCTGCGATCAGGACGCCGTCGAAATCGTGCTGGCCGACTTGGGTTCCGGCGCAGGAAATGCAGCCTACCAGTGGTTTGACAGTGCTTACGATGACGCCATGGAACTCGGGATCCGGTTCACTGCGATCGGGGTCACCACCAATGAAGCGGGATCGGTGCAATCGCTTCTCAAGTGGGCGGATCATCTGCAGGACAAGGTCGACTATCTTATCGTCCTCAGTGCAATGGGCGACGCCCAAGGTGGCTTTGAATACTGGCACAGTGAGCCTGCGGTCACGGAATTTGTCGACACTTTTCATCCAGTCATCATGCCCATGGATGCGCGGGTTCCTGAGTTCCAGAGCGAACTGCGCAATCAGGTCTGCACGTTGCAGGACGTGATCGACGGCAAAGTGGCATCGCCGTTTCTCCGCCGGATGAAGAACCGCATGCGGGCAAAGCGCTATCAACGCATCCTCTTCGAGGGCTTCGATTGCGCATCCGCAATTCTGCTGCCATGAATCCATGAGACGCAAGGGATCTGCTAGCCATCAAAAGCCGACCTCCGCCCTGAAAGTGCTGGCGGATCTTGTTCCTGCCGAACGGCGGGAGCAATTCTACGCGACAGCGGCGAAGTTTAAGAATCTTCCGGAAGACGACGAGGTGCTGAATGTATTGGAACTTCTGGGGTTCATTACGGTGGCCCTGGACAATGTTCCGAAAGAGCTGAGCCGGATGCTTGACCGATCGCGCTCAGGCCTCACAGACGAGCAACGCGACGGACTGCGCGATGACATTGAGGCGATGTTCAAGAAGTCTGTCGACACGCCGTCTTACAAAGATTTACGCGAACTGGTGCGCCAGATGCAAGTGGTGCACGGTCAGGTCACTCGGGAAGTGCAGGGCCTCGCTGAACCGATTCGCCGTGCCGGACGGCCCCACAAGTTGATCGTATTCAGCACGGTGTCCGGATTGCTTCTCGGGCTGATCAATGCGTTGCTCATGGCGCTCATCCTTGCCGACAAGGTGGATCTGAATCCACTGGTCGAGCCTCCCAAGTCTCCGACGGAATGGAAAGGCGGACGCATCTCTTATCGGGAGATCGATGATCCTGAATTGGGACGGATCGGAGTGGTGCGCGTGAATGGCGAAATCGTTGCAGCGAGAGAAGGAGAGCCGACGGATCGCGGATACATCTTCGTTCGGCCGCTTCAAGATTGAACGCTGGTAACGCTGGTTTCAAATTCTAACAAATGAATGCGCTCGCCCGACTTCCACTGGCACTGATCCTGGCAGCGACCGGTCTCTGGTTCTGGTTCGAGTTGGCAGATCCTTATCGACATGCCGCAGCAGGAATTGGGATCTTGTTGGGATTCCTCTTGATCGCGGCTCCCGTTCGCAAATCAGTGCTGCGCTTCGGATCGCTCGCCTGGAACGAGAACGAACTCTGCCGTCACATTCTCATCACTGGCGATACCGGATGCGGCAAGACTTCATCAGGATTCCACAGCATCCTGGTGCAACTGACAAAGGCGATCCCGAATTGGGGTGGCCTGGTGCTCGGGGTTAAGGGCGACGAACACGCGTTCCTCGCAGAACTCATGGCAGCGAACGGACGGGCCAGCCATGTGGTGCATCTGCAAGTGCGACCGCACGGCGCTGGCGACGAATGGATTCCACAGCAACGCTACAATTTACTGAGCGATCGATCTTTGCCGTGGACGACGCACGGCAAGGCGATCGTCGACGTCGCCGCCAGTCTAACTGATGGCCGGCAGGATTCGTTCTTCAAACCCATGGCACAGATCGCCTTGGCCAACGCCCTGCAGTTGCTTTCAGAGATCGGTGAACCGGTGACCATCACTCGTGCCTATCACGTGCTCACGGTTCGATCTCGGATGGAACAGGCGCTCGATAAGCTGGAGCACAAGGAACCCAGCGAATCGCGCATCGCGCTGATGGAATTCTTCCACAACACGTTCATCGATGCGAAGGCCGCAGAGCAACGGGAAGGGATCGAGGGCACGATCAAAACTTACCTGAGTTTCTTCCTCGATCCTGACATCGCCGAAATCTTCTGCAGCGACCAACCGAACACCTTCGAGGTCGCTGACGTCGACCATGGCGCGGTGATCGCGGTGTCCATGCCGCAGCGCTTCGTGACCGAGCGCCGCTACATCAACACCTACCTGAAGATGTTGTTCTACTACCACACTCTCCGCCGCTACGAAGTGCCAACCGCCGAGCAACGCCGCAAGAACATGCTGCTGCTGGTAGCCGACGAATACCAGGACATCGTCACCTCCAGCGAGGACGGCATCAGCGACCACAAAATCATCGACCGCATCCGTGGCGCGCGTTGCGCCATCATCGCCGGAATGCAGTCGGAAGTCTCCGCCGACCCTGGCATTGGTCGCGACCGCCGCAAAGTCCTCTCCCTGAACTTCCGCACCCGCATCATCTTCCGCGGAGCAGACATGGAAGGAGCCACCGCCAGCGCCGACTTCATCGGCAAGAAGCAAATCTGGAAACGCTCCAAGACTCACAAAGCCTTCGGCTCCGCCACCTACACCCGCCGCGAAGAAGAGGACTACAAGATCAAACCGGCGAAGCTCATGGATCTCAAAGACCACGTCGCCGTCATCGTCCATCCGTCAAAGCGGTTCGCGAAGCGACGCATCGCGCCGCTGGATGCCAGGGGGCGGGTGGAGACGTGGTATCGGTAGGGCTTGCCAGGCTTGCCTCGCGATCCTTTTGAGGCCCTTTACCAACGTTTCCCCGTGAACTATCCTAGGCCGATGATTGATCGAATTACCTTCAACCAGAATCAATGTGGAGGCCGTCCCTGCATTCGTGGAATGCGAATCCGGGTGAAGGACGTGCTTGAATTGCTGGCCGCAGGCGTGGCGCAGCAAGAAATCCTGGAAGACTACCCCTACCTGGAAGCCGAGGACATCGCCGCCTGCCTCCAATTCGCCGCATCCGAGGCTGATCATCCAATTCTTGTGGCTCAATAACGTGCGGTTCATCGTCGACGCGCAGTTGCCGCCTGCACTGGCAAGGCTTCTTGCCGATCACGGCCACACGGCCGAACACGTCGTGGACGTCGGCTTGCGCGATGCCGACGACTCACAAATCTGGAACTACGCCCTCGAGAATGAGGCTGCGATCGTTACCAAAGACGAGGACGTCCCCCACCGCCTGAGCCAAAGCAAAGTTGCCCCGAAGCCAGTGATCGTTTGGCTGCGAGTCGGCAATACCGGTCGGCGTGCCCTCCTTTCATGGTTTGGGCCCCTGATCCCCAGTATCGAAACCCTCATTCAAAACGGTGACTGCCTCATCGAAGTGCGTTGATTGATTGCGGCATCGGCTTCCCTCTCGCCATCGTAGCCATTCTCCATCGTCATAGTCACGCACTGGGTGCCGTTTTGCCGCCGTGATTTTATTTTGTGATGTTGTCACCGTGATTTTCCCGCGCCGATTTCGATCTACTGTCCATGGCTGGGATTCGCCAGGGCGAGTATGCGACATCGACGCGCCGGGTCAAAGACCTGCGGAAGCGTAAGGATGAACTGTATCTGCGCGGGATGCCTGCGGGCGAGGTGGTGCAGCTGGTGCGGGACTTCAGTGCAACGGGTGCGTATGAACATCTTCGTGGGCAGGACAATGTTTTTCTGGTTGCTCCGTCGACCACCGGGCGCAACAAGTTGCCTTACTACTTCGCAAAGCAGCTGCAGCAGGAATACGGTGGTGATGTCGCGACCGGTTGGGCGGTTCCGATCGTCAGGACGAAAGCCGCGATGAAGGGCGGCATGGAAAAGATGCAGAATCCGGCGCGCTTCGCTCCGCTCGACGCCAGCCTTGCGCGGATCCCGAGGCATGCCAATCTCGTGCTCGTCGATGATGTCGTCACCACTGGAGAAACTACCGATGCCTTGCGGGAATTACTGGAAATGCGTGGAATCCATGTGGACAATGTCGTGTCGCTCGGGCAATCGGAACTGCGCAAGGTTTCGATCCGTGACATTGACCGCATCGATCAGAAGCTCGGCGAGCCCAGCGTGCGCGAGGAGATCGAAGGCGTGCTCCAAGGGCGACTTAAACACAAGGCCAACTACATTGAACGATCCATCCATGAACCCTGCAACGGCACGGGCTTCTTTCTTTTCCGCGATGAGCATCGACGGCTCGAAAGGCTTGGAACAATTCAGCCCGGAGCAGATCGAAGCCTGCGACGCTCTGACGGAAGCCATCTTGAACTACAATCTCCACGGCTCCGAGAAGCCCGAGATCCCGGAGGACGTGAACGTGAAGCTGGCGATCGTGCAGGATATGCAACTCGCGAGGGAAGCGGCCCACGCGGTTTTTTAGAAGCGTCCAGGTCACTCGAACAGCTCCGGGCAGAGGTCACGCGCGCCGGAGTGGATCTGGCTGCGGCCGAGAAGCGCGCACATGCGCTTTTGGATGTCAGAGGAATGGAAACCGGCGACGCCACTCGAACCGAAACCGAGATAGGGCGCTACCTGCAGGGCGTTTCCAGCCTGACCTCAGAAGACATCGCGCACAACAGCGTCATTCGCATTGCCCGGAACGAGAGCACCAAATCACTGGGCCGGGAACCGTTCGCTGGCGCAAGCCTGATCAAAGAGCTCGAAGCCCTGCGCGCTGAGGTAGCCAAAGGCGGCGACCTCCAACTCGCCAGCGGTCGCGCCCTCACCGCCCTGAAAGCAGAATCTTTCTCGCGAGTCGATCGCCTGCGCACAGCACACGAAATCGGCACCTTCCTGCGCGGTGAATCCGACGCCGTGCCCGCAAAGAAGATCGTCATGTCCGGTCAGGCACGGGCGCTGAGCGCGAAACAGGAAAGCATCGCAAATGGAACGGCGGCACACCGTGCGGTTCGCCATCGATGATAGGATGGACCGATGGAGCCCCCCCCCCGGAGGGACAGGGACAAGTCGCTCTCGCTGGACATCATCTCGGCCTGCGTGCGGCGGATATACGTTTGTTTAAGACACGCCCGATCAAGCCCAAAAGCAAGAGCACGACCATTACCGACGCTCCAATCAAAATCCACCCTTGGTATACCTCCCAGAACGCCGGAAGGGAGAACGATTTCTCAGCTGTCCGTTTTCGCTCCGCGCCCCACAGCGTTCGAGCCGTCTCCACTTCGTAATCCTGCATGTTCACCCGCACGGTGATCGATTCATCCGCTGAACGCTCAACATCAACCCGGCTGAATACCACCCCTAAATCTTCACCCCAGCCAATTCTCCGACCAGTTTGTCGAGAACATCGTCGTCACG
>JAQCER010000130.1 GCA_027618625.1 Verrucomicrobiota bacterium | reverse complement strand
GAAGTCGCTGCCTTCGTGCCTCATCCGCTCCCGCCCATGGAGCCGCCTCTTGAAATGGATGAACGCATGGAGAAGCACCTGAAAGCTGCCGAGGAGGCGCTCGATCGTCTGGAACTGGCAGGCGAGATGGTGCCGTCGCTAGACTGGTTCATCTATGCCTTTGTGCGCAAGGAAGCGGTGGTGTCTTCCCAGATCGAGGGCACGCAGGCGACCTTGGTCGATCTCCTCAACTTCGAAGCGGAATCCCATGAAGGGGCTTCGGAGAACGCTGACATCCGCGAGGTGTGCAACTATCTGGAGGCTCTCGACTTCGGCTGCGAGCAGCTGCGCCGTCCTGACGGACTGCCTCTTTCCATGCGACTGCTGAATGAAGCGCATGCCCGACTCATGCAAGGGGCGCGTGGTGCCGATAAGCTTCCCGGTCAGATCCGGCGTAGCCAAAACTGGATCGGTGGCACCAGGCCAGGGAACGCCGCCTTTGTACCGGCTCCACCAAATCGACTTCCAACGCTGCTTTCTGATTTCGAGAATTACCTTCACGCCGAAGAGGATCTCCCATTCTTAATCCGAGTGGGATTGCTCCACGTTCAGTTTGAAACCATCCATCCGTATCTTGATGGCAATGGCAGGATCGGTCGGTTGCTGATCATGCTACTCCTTCAACACGGGCGCTTGCTTTCGGCGCCGCTTCTTTATCTGAGCCTGTTCTTCAAACGCCACCGGGAGGAATATTACCGACGTCTGGCTGCTGTGCGGACAGACGGTGATTGGGAAGGTTGGACACGCTACTTCCTGGAAGCGGTATCCACGATCGCTAATGAAGGCGTCTCAACGGCACGTGACCTCTTTGGTCTGGTGAACCGTGACCGAGAGCAGGTCTTGATCACACCGGGAAGTACGGTGATGGCCGTGCGTCTGTTTGAGAAGCTGCCAGAGCATCCCATTCTGACCATCGCCACGGCGGTCAAGATATTGGATACAACTCGACCAACCGCTGCGAAGGCAATGACGGCTCTGGTTGAAGCGGGTGTTCTAAAAGAGATCTCAGGGAAGAAGCGCGATCGTTCTTTCAGCTACGCAGCCTACCTCGACGTTCTCAAGACCGAAACCGGCTTGCCGGATTAAGCCCACGTTCGTTACGCAGTTTCATGCGGTGGTTGCTTGTCTTCTCAACTTCTCAGGCGCTCCGGAACTTCTGAACATCGTCCAGCAGACAATGAGACTCGTTAGTGCCGTCAGTGCCTGTCTGGTTAGGCGTGATGCTGGGCGTTCGTTTTCTCTATCCTCTCGATTGAAGCGATCATGGTCAACTTCGATCATCTTTATCGCGGCCCCTGCGGCCTGGCGAATGCTCCACGCGCCAATTCTATGGCGGGTCATCTCGGAGCGGCGGTCACTGCCGGGTATTTTCGGGGCGAAGACCATCCTGAACTCGAAGACGGGATCTTCAAGGCTATTGAATTGAATTGAGCGCGACTTGAATCAAAAAGGGTTGTCGGCGCATCGGCAACATTTGCCATCTGCGGCTTTATCGGGCTCTTCCCAGTCTTGAAAAGAAGTCGGAAAACGGTGTCCAAACGTCCAAACAATTGGGAGCCTAGCTGACACGCCGCATTCATCAATGTTGATTAGGGATCGTGGCGCTCACTTCTTGCCTTTTGCAGGATTTTCGCGAGGGTAGCAGCGCGATGGATTTCTCAAACCCCGCTTTTCATGATGTAGCCCGCTCCTTTATCAGTATTCTGCTGGAAGGAGCGCCTTACATTTTGCTTGGGACGCTGATCTCGGGCTTTATCGATGCGTATCTGCCGAAGAATGCGATGGATCTGCTGCTGCCGAAGAACCGGGTTCTGGCGATCTTTGGCAGTGCATTGCTGGGGGCGATATTTCCGGTTTGCGAGTGTGCGATCGTTCCGGTGATTCGGCGACTCGTCCAGAAGGGGTTGCCAGTTGCCTGCGCTGTGACCTACATGTTGTCGGCACCAATCATCAATCCGATCACGGTAGTCAGCACCTACTCGGCATTCAAAGGGGTGTCGCTGGAGATGACTCTGTCGCGGTTGCTCATGGCCTACATTGTGACAGTCTTCGTCGGGTTGCTGATTCACAAAATCGCGCCGAAAAAGATCCTTGCCGATCACATTGCAGCCGATCTTCCCGGAGGGGGTGCCAATGTTGAATCGGAAAGCGACACCGGTGCAGTCGTGGCCAAAGACGCCGAGTTGCAACCTGGCGAGAAGCTCATTCGTGCACTGCGCACGGCTCAGGCAGACTTTCTGGAGACCGGGATGTACTTCGTCATCGGCGTGATCATTGCGGCGACTTTCAGCACCAGTCCGGCGCTTCAGGATCTTGTGCGCACCTTTGCCAGCAATGACATGATCGCCGTGCCGGGCATGATGGTGTTCGCGTTCATCCTGTCGCTTTGCAGCACGACGGATGCCTTCATCATCGCTGCGGATGCTTCGCTCTCACTGACATCGAAGCTGGCATTCCTGGTCTACGGGCCGATGATGGACGTGAAACTGCTATTCCTCTATTCCAGTGTCTTCAAAAAGAAGTTCGTTCTCTTCCTGTTATTCGGGTTGTTTATTTTGATCGGGCTGCTGTGCATTCCCTGGGCGGGGTACTTCACGTGGTTAGAGTCTTCGGTGCAGCGGTAATCAAAGAAATTTCACCATATACTGTGCTATGAAATCGGATTCTTCAAGTCAGCAACATCAAGGAGAGCCTCACTCCCACGATCACGATCATGATCACGAACACGGTGAGCACTGCAGTCATGGTGGTGGCTGCAACCACGACCACGATCACGACCACGGTCATGGTCACGTTAATGGCGATGCTCTCGCCGTTCATGACCACGGAACGGATCAGGATTTTTTCTCTTATCTCAAGGTGCTCGCGCTGTTCGTGTGGGGTGGCGTTTTGCTGTATTTTTACAGTTCCGGGCGGGTGGATCATTTTCTTACTGGCGATGGAACTTTCAGGGTGCAGACAGCGATCGCTGGATTGGGATTGTTCGTTCTGGGGCTTTTCAATGCGCTGAACCGAAAGGTTCAAGTGGACTGCGGCCATGACCACAGTCACGATCGTCACGATCACGGCCATTCGCATACTCACGATCACGATCACAGTCATGGCCACGACCATCATCATGTTCATGACCACGCAGGACACGTCCATCATTCTCACGAAGATCGTTCGATTTCCGGTCAGCTTTCCATGTTGATCATTCTGCTGCTGCCAGTGACGGCTGCGGCGATGACGGCCAAGGACGACTATAGTGATGCCTTCAAGCTGGCCCGTATGAAGTCCGCGATCATCGATCCCGAGAAGGCCGCTCTGCCCGATCGATTCGATATTCGAAGCAAGGAAGCTGTTGCGACGAATGACCAGCCATCGACCGGCGAATCCGCTACCGGTGGCACTGAAACCGACGGGGCTGCTGCGGCCGCTCCGGCGAAATCCGGGGGCTTGCCTGAATTCACGCTGGCGGATCTTGAGAGTTTCGTGAAGCGCAGCGAAGACGGCAACTTCATGATCTCGCTGATCGAGCTGTTCTACAGTGCGGGTGACGTGGAGGTGCGCAGCGTTTTGAATGGGCAACCGGTCGAAACCGTGGCGCAAGTCGTGCAGGATACCGTCAACAACCCGAATGGCACACGCCTGCGCGCGTTCAGGATGTTCATGCAATGCTGCGCGGCTGATTCCCGTCCGGTGTCGATCGCCGTGGAGTTCGGCAAAACACCGTCACCTTACAAGGAAATGGGATGGTACAAGCTGGTCGGGACGATGGACTTTCAGACCGAGAACGGCATCATGACGCCAATTCTTAAACTAAAGGAAATGATCGAATCCAAGGAGCCGGATGTGCGGATTCAGTAGTTGGCCCTGGTTTTGGGGAGTGAGGTGAAGCAGGCCGTCAACCTCTTTCCACTGCAACCTGCGTCGCGGTGGGCGCTGGAAAAAAGCTCTTGTTGAGGCTACTAATCCGGTGTCGACTGATAGCGCCTCAGGCACTCAAGGAATCCTGCGGCAAAGTCCTGTGGGCGCCGTGCTCCCCACGCCTTGACTTCTTCGAGCCCGAACCAGTTTCCGCATTCCACTTCGCTGCACGGATAGCGCAGCTTCCCTTTGTGTTGAATGCTGAACAGCTGCACAAATTCCCATCCAGTGTTCTCGCAAGAATCGACGGTTGCGTGGAGGGTCAGGGCATCGGCGCTGGTTTGGATCCCGAGTTCTTCTTCCAATTCTCTGACGGCACAGACGATGTAGGGTTCGCCAACGTCCAGATGCCCTGCCGCGCTGGAGTCCCAGGCGCTGGGAAAGGCATCTTTCAAGTGTGAGCGCTTCTGCAAATAGAGGTCGCCCTTGGGATTGAAGACGAAGACATGCACGGCGCGATGATGCAACTTCTGTGCATGCACTTCACCGCGCAGCTTCTGGCCGATCACTTTGTTCTCGGAGTCAACTACATCGAACAATTCATCGGCGCTCTGCGGAAGATTCTTGAGCGGATGATCGTCATAAATATTGGCGAGATCGACCCATTGCCGGAGGCTTAGTTCTTCAGCGCGACAGGTTGGAGCTGCCCCTAACTTTGCCACCAATTCTTCCCATGGGATCGGCGGATCGGGAAGCAGTTTTTTCAGTTGCTTGCGCCTTTGTGAAAATCCCAGACGTGCGAGTCGATCGAGCAATGCCTCGTCGAACGCCGGCATTTCCTTGCGATCGCGAGGCTCCAGCACCACGACTCCGGAGTCGACCTGCGGGCGCGGTAAAAACAATTCGGGTGGCAGCAGCTTGACCAGGCGTACATTCCAGCGTGCCTGGACGCGCAGGCTGAGTTTGCCGTACGCCTTGATCCCTGGCCCGGCAGTCAGGCGCTCGCACACCTCTTTCTGCAAGGTGAACACCGCCCGTGCAACTGGCGACGGATTCCGCATGAACGTGCGCACGATCTCGGTGCCGCTGGAGTAAGGGAGGGCACCGAGCACTTTGATCGGCTGCTCTTTAAACCAGGGGCGCAAGTCAAATTGCACCGCATCCTGCTCGATGACGCTGACATCGGAGCGAGCGGCAAATTTTTCCCGCTGATAGGCGGCCAGACGGGAGTCCGCCTCTATCAGAATCAGCTGCCGACACTTGCCGACCACGTGTTCTGTGAGCGCACCCGTGCCGGGGCCAATCTCAATCACCGTGTCATCGGGTTCCACTTTCAGCGCATTGACGATCCATGCTGCCATATTGCGGTCGGTCATGAAGTTCTGCCCGAGCTTGCGACTGGGGACGAGGTCGAGCCTGCGGAGGATGTCGCTAATGGTGCTGGAGGTGCTGGAGGTGCTGGAGGTGCTGGATGCGGATTCGTTCACAAATTGGAAGGTTGAGACATCACTTGAAGGTGTCCGGTTGCTGGGGAATGATGCACTCCTCTCCATAAGCATAGGCGTGACGACGGCAAACAAAATCACCTTTTTCCGGATCTTCCTCATCCCGATCTTCGCGGCTACGGCTTCGTTGTACGGGGCCGGCCTTGCGCACGGTGCGCCTCGCGACTTCTGGCGCTGGGCGGCGTTGGGCACGTTTTTTGTCGCTTCTGTCAGCGATGGGATCGATGGCTACATCGCGCGGCATCACAATCAGCGCACGGAATTGGGGAGATTGCTCGATCCGCTTGCGGATTTGACGCTGCTTCTGGTGGGCGTGCTGACGTTCAGTTTCGTCTCCTGGTATGAGGAAAGCGCCTGGCGATTTCCGCTATGGTTCGCCACGGTGGTGGTTGCCCGGAATTCGCTGTCGATCTTCGCAGCGTTCGCGATCAATTATTCGCGGCGCGGAGCTATTGAAGTGCGCCCACACTGGACTGGCAAAGTGGGCACGGTCGGGCAGATGGTCGCCGTCTGCTGGGTGATGCTGCAGTTCCCAAGACCCGAATGGCCGACGCATTTTGCCGGAACATTTGTCGTCGCTTCGGGAGCCGTTTACATCTGGATCGGCTCGCGTCAGTACTGGAAGGGCTACTGCGAGCGCAAGGGACTGGCGTGACTCACGGTATTGAATTCATTTTATCAACCCGTTCACCCGACGTCCGACTCCTGGACGGGGTGCGAAAAGGCGCGGCGGCTCAGGTGGTGCCGTGGTGCCCCGAATGCGTTGACCGGGAGTCATGACTCCACTAACAATTCCGACATAATGAAAGAGTCACGAATCGCCAGACGCACTTTTCTCTTAAAGCTCGCTGCAGTCTCTCTGGGCGTTCCGATGACGGGCCGGGGTGCCTTAAGGCCGGGAACTCGAGTCATCGTGATCGGTGCGGGCGTCTCGGGATTAGCTGCCGCGAAGTCGCTCCATGAGGCCGGAGCCACGATCACAGTGCTGGAAGCAAGGAACCGCATCGGCGGACGTATCCATACCGACCGAACCACGTTCGAGGTGCCGGTCGAGATCGGGGCCCAGTATGTTCAGGGCACGAAGAGCGATGACGGCAACGTCAACCCGGTATGGAAGATGGCTCAAGAGCAAGGCTGGAAAAGCGTCGCCTTCGCCACGGAATCCGCTCAATTGGTGCGTGACGGCGAAGCAGTGGATGCCGAAGCGCTCACGGAGGGAATGGAGGAGTTCATGGCATTTCTTGAGGAGATGGACACAGAAGACAGTGACAGCGTGGAGGTCGCCGTGAGAAAATTCATTTCCGAATTCGAACTGGATGCCGGCGAGATCGCTGATCTTCGGGCAATGATCGCCTCGGAAGTCGGCCTCGAATACGCGGGAGACATCCATGCCATCTCGATCGAGGGTGCGGGCGAAGCGGGTGGTTACGGGGGAGGGAATCACATCCTCACCGGAGGCTACGATCAGGTGCCCAACCTGCTCGCCGCAGGACTCCCGAATCTCCGTCTTGAAGAAGTGGTGACCGCTGTGGACTACAGCGGGGCACTTTGCACGGTGACGACGGAGAAGGGTACGTATCAGGCGGATTACGTAATTTGTAGCCTCCCTTTGGGCGTCTTGCAGGCAGAAAGTGTTCGATTCACTCCCGCGCTGCCGTCCGCCAAGAGCAAAGCCATCGGACGCATGGGAATGGGGCAGTTGGGCAAGGTCATCCTCCAATTCCCCGAGCGATTCTGGCCGAAGGACGTTAACTGGTTTCTCAGCCTGAAACTGTCCCCGCCGTGGGGCATCGCTTTTTCCAATCTTGATCGAGTCACCCCCGATCATCATCTCCTCGTGATGTGGCACAGCGGAACGCTGGCGAAGGAGCGGGAGTCCCTCGACGACGCGACCATTGTCAAAATCGCCCTCGCTGAACTACGCGCCGCAGTCGGCGAGAGCATCCCTGCTCCCACCAGGACACTGGTCACGCGCTGGGGCTCGGACCCGTTCAGCCGGGGTGCCTATTTTTTTCCCAAAGTAGGATCGACGCTGGGTGACGTGGATGAATTGGGGAAACCCTATAATCGTAAGAGACATAAAAAAGGAGAGGCCACACATGCAGAACTCTTTGCTACAGTACCGGGCGCTATCATCAGCGGGCAGCGCGAAGCCAAAAGAATCATCCATTTGGCCTCTGTCTAAAAACCCTCTCAGCACCTCCAATTCATTCCCGCACCC
>JAQCER010000129.1 GCA_027618625.1 Verrucomicrobiota bacterium | reverse complement strand
AATTCAAAGCCGCTCAGGAAGAACTTGCTGCTTCTGAACCTGAGGAAATCGAATCGCCTGCGGTCATTGATCGGCCAAACGATCCACAGCCCGGAATGGCCACGGCATCCAACACCCCGATGCCGGCGAAGCCTGTCAATCTCGATGCGCAAACGCGTCAGATTGTCGGCGAGCCACCTTTGCAATATGTCGATGGCACGGTGCCAGTGATGGTGCGCAGCATGGAGTCTGGACAGGTTACCGAGATCAAACCAAAAATGGTCACCTACTGGGCACGCATCTACTACGAGAAAATCGGTGGTGACCACTACTGGGTAGGCCGCGTCGACTACACTGCGAAATCCATTTTCGGCATCTTCCCCACGCAGGCAAAGGCGCTGATGCAGAAGGGCAAGGTCATCAAGTGGATCTACGCTGGCAGCGAGGAACCCGTGCCGTAAAGTAAAGCAACGTCGGAAGTCAATCCGCTGCGAGCGAATGGAACGCCCGCCCGAGGTTCCGAATCACAGCACTGGCGCTGAGGGATTCCACCGACTCGTGATCGTGGGAGATTGCGATTTCCGCTGCACGCCCAAGGAGCCACGATCCCGCGACACCAGCGTCATGTGTTGGCAACCCTTGCGCGATGAGAGCGCTGCAAATCCCGGTCAGAACGTCTCCCATTCCACCGCTCCCCATACCAGGGCCGCCAGAGGTATTGTAAGAAAGCGGTGTCGAGTGCGAAGTGACAATCGTCCGCGCGCCTTTTAACAGCAAGGTTACCGGATATCTCTGAGTAAATGCCGTAGCCTGTTCAGCGCGGCATGGGCCCGCTGCGGGTTGGAGCCTCTCCATCTCTCCCGGATGCGGTGTCAACAATCGTGGCGCTGTCACTGCTTCCAAACAGTCGACGCCGTTGCGGGCAATGGCATTCAGAGCGTCGGCATCCACGACCATAGGGACGGACTTGCTTAACACTAGTGCCAACATTTCCGCCGACACATCGGGACCGAGTCCCGGGCCAATGCCGATCGCATCCAGTGAAAATCCTTCGAGTTCGCCGACGTCGTCCATTGGCCGCACCATGATCTCCGGCGGACAGGCAACCGCCAGCTGCGACCAGATCGCGGTCGGCACAAACAGCGTCACCAAGCCGGCACCAGCATGAAGGGCCGCCGTCGCGGACAACCGGGCAGCACCTGAAAGCCCGACGGAACCAGCGATGAGCCCCACCCGGCCAGCCTTACCTTTGTGAGTGTCGAATTCCCGTAGAGGCAAAAGCGTGCGGACGTGATTCGCATCGGCCACCCTGGGGCTCGCACCGTCATCCGCTGGTTCCAGCTCACGCAAAGGAATCACCACGATCCTCCCGACATGATTCGTCGCCCCGTCGGCAACAAGTCCACGCTTCGCCGCCGCAACCGTAAAGGTATAGTCCGCGACCACGGCATCCGGCTCCACTTCGCCCGTATCGCCATCAACGCCGGTCGGAATGTCGACGGCGATCGTTACTCCCCTCGCCTCTTTCCGCAAGCGATTGACCACTCGGCAGGCATCGCGAATCCCACCGCGTAGTCCGCCGCTTGCCCCGATTCCAAGCAAACCGTCGAGCACCACCAGTGGTCCCAAACCACTGGGAACCACGGCATCCAGTCCATCGACCGCGATATTTTCGCCCAGCAAACTCCACTTCGCCCGGGTGAGTTCCGCCATTTCAGAAATCGCGAAGGGACTGCGCACCGAAAGCTGCCAGCCGATCGCCTGCAACATCCTGGCCACGACAAACGCATCTCCCGCATTGTGCCCCTTTCCCGCCACGACGATGAGCCGCCCAGGCTGCGGAAACCACCTCTGCACGGCCCAGGCCATGCCCTCGCCGACCCGCTCCATCAGACTGTCCGCTGACACACCCCGGGCAAAAACGGCAGCCTCAAGCGATCGCATTTCGTTACATGTAACCAGCATTCCTGCATCGTAGCCCATTATTGGGCCGCGCTGAATAAAAATTGCTTTCCCTCCACGAGCAAAGCGGCATCGTGCTGGAATGAAATCGAAAATTCAGCCTGCAGTTGCGCTCGTCACCGGTGCCAGCCGTGGATTGGGAAGAGGGATCGCCGTCGAACTCGCGAAAGCAGGAATGTCCGTAGGGATTCACTACGCAGGGAACGAAGTAGCCGCTCACGAAACGGCAGCCTGCTGTGCGAACGTGGCGCCGCACGGCGAGCTTCAGCGGTTTGAGCCAGTGCAGGCCGACATCGGCATTTCTACCGAAAGGAACGCTTTATTCACCGCAACATTGGCAATGTTCGGCCGACTCGATGCCTTGATCAACAATGCCGGCATCACGTCCGTCGGGCGGCTCGACATTACCGAGGCCACTGAGGAAAGCTTCGATCGAGTGATCGACGTGAACCTCAAAGCTCCCTATTTTCTCTCGCAATCAGCTGGCAACTACTGGCTGGCAAACCCCGGCGACAGCCGACTCGCCGGCGGCTACAAGCTGGTTTTTATCGGTTCCGTTTCTGCCGACACCGCCTCGCTGAACCGCGGTGACTATTGCCTGTCGAAGGCAGCCCTCGGTATGGCGAATCATCTCTGGGCGCTGCGCCTGGCCGAAGTCGCCCAAGTGATCGAGCTTCGCCCTGGAGTGATGGCGACCGACATGGCCAGACCAGCAAAAGACAAGTACGACCGCATCATCGAAGAAGGCGACCTCATCCCTCTGCGGCGCTGGGGCACTGGAGAAGACGTCGGCCGCGGCGTGGTATCCTTTTTACAAAACGACTGGCCGTTCTCAACAGGCGAATGCATGACCATCGACGGCGGCATGCACATGAAAAAACTGTAGGAGCGGAAGTTGTGCCGCAGAAAGTGAGACCGTCCGTCTCAGCGGTCTTCTTCTTCACGCTCTCCTGACCGCCCTTGCCCGTCGGCTCTGAAGACTGGCGGGACGCACAGTCTCACTTCACTGTGTCGAAACCAGCTTAGGAAGATTCTTAGAACAACTCAGCCTGCACCCAGAGCGCCAACTCCTGCCGGACACTGGCTGTCGAAGGCCGCCTCGGAGCAGCAGCCACCGCCAGCGTGTCCTCCAGTCCTTCAGCTCCAGCACAGTGCACCTTCACGCCATGGTATCCCTTGTCAGACAGGTGGCGTTTGATGGTCTCGACTGCCACCTCGGGCGAATTGCAATCCTGACTCAGGTGCCCCAGCACCACATTGTGCAACCCGGCCGAGGCACACTCCACCACCAGCTCAGCCGTTTGCTCATTGGATAAATGGCCATGGCGGGAGGCAATACGTTGCTTGGTCGACCACGGTCGCTTGGTTTCATTTTGCAACAACACCAGATCGTAGTTGGCTTCCACGAACAAAGTGTCCACTCCGGTCAAATGCGCGCGCACCCCATCGGTGACGTGGCCAATGTCACTCACGACACCTAATTTGGATTCCCCATCCGACAGCACGTAGCCCATGGGATCCACCGCATCGTGAATGACTGAAAACGCGGACACCTCTATGTCGCCCACCAGGAATCGACTTCCTGCCTGAGCGATGCGCCACTGCTTCGGATGCCGCAGCCCCTGCTGCAGCGACTCTCTTGTCAGCGCGTTGCAATACACAGGGATGTCGGCCATTTTGCAGAAAACATCCAGGCCCCGCACGTGATCGCCATGCTCGTGGGTCAGTAGAATGCCAGTCAGACCAATTGGATCAAAATCGATCGCCTCCAGGCGCGCGCACACCTTTTTCGCGCTCAACCCTACGTCGATGAGCACGCTCGAATTCCCGGACCGCACCAGCGCGCAGTTCCCGGAACTTCCACTCCCTAAGACGTTGATTTTCAGCATATTTAATAAAAAGCACCCGATCCTGACCGATGCATTTCATCGCCACTATGGCAAGCTCTCCACCCATTTCGCAACAACCGTCTTTAAGAAAATGAAATATTCAGGAAAATCGAAGCACAGAAGGGTCGTCAGGCTCGAAAAATCGGTGCTATCCCCCTGGGCAATGGAAGAACGGAATGAACATCCCTGACAATCGCCGCGCGATCATTCTCCATCAGGGAGAAGATGGACTTTGGTCATTCAGGTCAAACTTCATTAGCCGTCCTGCCGCTGCAAAAACGAGTTGATCGCCCGCTTCGCACAACGCTGTGATCGGCTCACCGATGTTGCCGGACGAGATCTGCGTTCTGCCATCATCCGTTTCGGAAAGTCGATAGAGGCTTCCCTTCGAAGTCCCGGCAAACAGGCCGCGGGTGCTCCACAGGATCGATGGAACTCTAGCCACAACGCGACCGGCGACGGGCTCGCTCTCCATTCCCAGTCCAGAATACGTTCGTAGCAAGCGCCCCGTTGCTGAATCGTGAAGACGCACCTTGGCATCCCGGGATCCCGAGGCCAGCCATTTACCATCAGGAGAAAATGCCAGGCACTCGACGCCCGCCGTATGATCGTCAAGACTGCGCGCCTTCTGCTCGGGTTCCGCCGTTCGAGCCACCAGTACGACGCCGTCCAGCCCGCACGACGCCAGCATCGATCCGTCTGGCGAAAAGGTTACCGCGAGTGCCGGGGCGGTGTGCTTTTGACTCTGAATCCAATTGCCAGCATCCAAAGTGTCAACGCTAGCCACCATCACCGAACCATCGGAATGCGCAACAGCGACGTGTTTTCCGTCCGGCGCAACAGCAATGCCGAAGGCGACGTCTTTGCTCGAAGGAAGTGACACAATCAGCTCTTGAGAAGCAGCAATAAATCGGCCCACGGTCGCCGACTCGCCAGGCAAGCCACCCGCCACGTAAAGGGTTCTGTCCGGGGCTTGCGCGATCGCTTGCACTCGAAAGCCAGGTGCCGCGAACATTCGTACAGGCTGTGTCCCACCGCGTTCGTGAAAGAGGATGCCCGACTGTGACGACACTAACATACCCCCATCATTCAGCACGATTCCCGTGATCGCTCCGTGATGCCGCAGTAGTTCCTGCGCGGTGCCATGATCGACCAGCAGCACCATCGGCACCAGCGACAATGCAATCAGCCAGCTCCTCATGCCTCACTGAGTATCTCCGGAATCACCCGAGCATCCTCTGGGGCGATTCTGATCGGGCGACCGTCCGGAGTGTAGAGAACTTTGCTGACATCGGCACCCAGCGCGGTCATCATCGTCGCGTACAGATCCTGCGGACTGACTGGATCGGATGCGGGTTCTTCGCCGCGTGCGTCGGTTGTGCCATGAACGGAGCCTTTCTGAATCCCCGCCCCGAACAGCAGAACCGAACTCGCCCTCGACCAGTGGTCTCGACCACCGCCGGGATTGATCCGCGGAGTGCGACCGAACTCACTGGCCAGCACCACAAGCACATCGTCGAGCAGAGCTCGGCGCTCCAGATCTTCGTGCAATGCGGAAATCCCTTCGTCAAGTGCTGGAAGCTTTGGTGGAAAGCCGTAGGTCATCGCATTGGTGATGGCGGAGTGGTGATCCCATCCCGTATAGCGCACCATCACCGTACGCACGCCGCCTTGCACGAGGCGTCGAGCCAGCAGGCAGGATTGCCCGAAAAAGTGGCGTCCATAACGGTTGCGCACTTCCTGCTTTTCGTCGCCGAGATCGAACAATGCACGGACGTCAGAGTTCAATGAGAGGTAGCGCCCTTGAGCCAGAAACGCATCCCTGGCCGCTTCACTTTCGGACTGGGGCCCGGCATCGAGTGCATCCAACCGATCCAGCAATCGCAAGGTGCGATCCATGCCCGCGATCGGTTGCAGGTGCTTCACGCGGAAGTCGGGATTCGATGGATCTCCCGCCAGTTCAAACGGTGCATTTGCGACAGGCAGGAATCCCTGTCGCGCATAGGGATGGGCATCAGGAATCGCGACATAAGGCGGCAGGCCATTGGATGATTCGGTGATCGATTCCGGCCTAAACGTCCCTAACACTGACCCCAGGGACGGATACTCCAATACCGGTGACGGCTGGCGACCAGTCAACATGAAGTGAGAACCCCGGTCGTGATTTCCTTCGGGGCTGGTGATGCTGCGCACCAGGGCACAATCCTTCATCATCGCGCCGATCCGAGGCAGGTGCTCGCCCACAAAGACACCATTTACCGATGCGCGCAACGTCCCGAGATCACCCCGGATATCCGGTGGCGCTTCCGGCTTGGCATCCAGGGTATCGATGTGTGACATCCCGCCGTCCATCCACAGCAGAATGAGTGAGCGGGGCGACTTTCCTCTCAGCGGGGCTGCCGATAGAATGCTCGGCACCAGAGGGAAGCCCCCTAGCATGGTCAGAAAGTAGCGCCGGTTCAGTTGCATCATGGATTCTACCGTATGGAACTAAACTCCCTGCTCGCCAGCAATGCAAACGCAAGGTCTCGTCCCGCAGCCCTTCCGGGCGAGCCTGCATCCTGGAGTAATGGCAGGAATTCGGAAACCTCTTCCGGTCGCGGTGGTCGGGACAATACCAATTCGTAAAGCTGATGCAGTTGCTGGGCAGGATCGGATTCGAAGTCAAAGATGACATCCACCTGATTTCCGGGCTCGGCCAGAGCCCGTTGCCATTGGCCACTGTTCAGCAGGTGCAACTCGCCGGCCAGCGGCGATTCAGGAAACTCCTCGGCGACTACGGTAACCCCGAGCACACCTTCGACGGCACGATGGAACTGGCGAGGGCTCAACGCCCGGGGTTCCCGTCGCGCCAGATAGCGCCAGGCGGGGTCACCGGTGAGCGTGAGCGACCCGTCATCTGGCGGGACACCGGATGCAGCATAAAACTGCGATGTCGTGATCAGTTCGAACAACGGTCGCAGGCGCATGTCGTTCTCCAACAGGTGGGTCGTCAGGGCTTCGAGCACGGGTTCATGCACTGCGGGATTGCTGAGGCGGTGGTCGTCCTCCGCGTCCACCAGGAACCGTCCGGTCAAAACTCCAAACACCCGATTGGCAAGATTGCGCGCAATTTGCTCGCGATTGCCTTCGGTAAAAAATGTTCGCAAGTGCTCGCTGCGTGGCTCCTTTTGATCGATCTCGATCTTCCGTCCCATCGGCAGCAACACTGGCTCAACATGCTTGCCATCACCCGGTAAATAGAACTCGCCGGACATCATTGCCCCTGATCCGACGCGGGGCCGATCGACGTCGGTGAAGAACGCCGAAAACTGGAGATGCTGGGACTGACTCCAGCGGTCGAGTGGGTGATTGTGACAACGCGCACAACCGATGCTGACACCAAGAAAGGCGCGTCCTGCAAACTCTGCGCGGTCGCGAGGATCGGTGAAACGTCGAACCAGCTCGCCTCCCACCCCTGGACTGAAAGCGGAACCGATCAGGTCTGCCGCCGAGCGATGCGAAGCAGCAAAATCAGCGAGTGCAGCTCTAAGTCGCGAATCGCGATTCTCCGTATGCCGCTGATCTTCCGACGGGAAAGGAATTTCAAACCACCGCCAGAGATGCTCACTGAGGACGCTGTTGAATGCCGCGCTCTTCAAATAGGTCTGAGACATCGCCCGCGCACGCTCCGATTCCGGCAGTGCATCGAAGGTGACGATCTCATCCGGCGTCGGAGGGCGGCCCACGAGATCCATGGCGATTCTTCGCAGAAGTGTTCGTTGACTGGCCGCTGGAGCTGGCTGCAGCC
>JAQCER010000128.1 GCA_027618625.1 Verrucomicrobiota bacterium | reverse complement strand
GATCGTGAACGCCATCCTGCAAATTCTCGCGGCCAAAGAAGTGCGCATCCTGTTGGCAGCACCGACTGGGCGTGCGGCAAAGCGAATGACGGAAACCACAGGACACGATGCACTCACCATTCACCGCCTGCTTGAGTATCAGCCGCCGCAGGGATTCAGCAAGAAGCGCGGCAGTCCTCTCAAGGGCGATTTCTTTGTGCTCGATGAAACTTCCATGGTGGACATGCGACTGATGTATCACTACCTGGACGCTCTTCCGCCGGAAGCGCACCTGCTCCTGGTAGGCGATGTCGACCAGCTGCCGTCAGTCGGCCCAGGCAATGTTCTAGGGGACATCATCGCAAGCGGCATCATTCCTGTGGTGCGCCTGACCGAGATCTTTCGTCAGGCTCAGGAAAGTCACATCATCACTGCTGCCCATGCCGTCAACGAGGGGCGTGTGCCTCCCATCGACCATGAAGCTGGCACCAACAGCGACTTCTTCTTTGCCGAGTGCAAGGAGCCAGAGCAGGCGATCAAAACCATCGTCCGTATGGTGCGCGACCGCATCCCGACGAAATTTGGATTGGATCCCATCCGGGATGTTCAAGTGCTGAGCCCGATGAATCGCTCGCAGTTGGGGACGACCAATTTGAATGCCATCTTGCAGGCAGCACTGAATCCGCCATCGGAACTTAAATATGAGGTCGAGAGGTTCGGGCAAAAGTTCCGCGTTGGCGACAAAGTGATCCAGATGCGCAACAACTACGATAAGGAAGTTTTTAATGGCGACATTGGTCGCATTTCGGAGATCGAAACGGAACCGGTGCGCGTGGTGATCCGCTTTGAGGATGGTCGTCGCGCAGTGTATGAGCCGGGCGAACTGGATGAAGTCCGGCTCGCCTACGCCATCACTATCCACAAGTCACAGGGATCCGAGTTTCCTGCAGTGATCATCCCGGTGAGTAGCCAACACTACGTGATGCTGCAACGGAACTTGCTCTACACTGGCCTCACCCGTGGGAAAAAACTTGTCGTCCTCGTAGGTGACCAGCGAGCGCTCAGTCTCGCTGTCAGCAATCACACATCGAAAAAGCGTTGGTCTGGACTGCTGGTCCGCATGCAAAATGATTCCGGCCGAAAACGATAGAATGGCAGCGGCTTCTTCTACCGTGAAGGGAGATGAAGAGCCCGCCTGCCGCCGCTATTGACCCAGCAGGGAGCAGGGAGTGAGGATCCGCTTTCATCCACACTCTCCATGACACGGAATCGGCCTGAGTCGCCTGAATCCCGAACCTCAACTGCCGCTTTCAAATGCCACGGTTCCATGTTACACTGAGTCCGCAATGCCCATGCTTACCCAAGTTGGAAAGACCCTGGCTGCCGCACTCTTCCTTTGGATCGGGTGCGGAAGTGCCACTCGTGCTGCCTTTGGAGACGAACCTGTGGCAGAGACGCAGGAAGATGCGCAAAAGGCAACCACTCCCTCCACTCCCCTGCCGGGCGATGCTGAACTGGCTGCAATGCTGAAGCAACTCGATGCGTCCGCATTTGACGAACGCGAAAGGGCGAGTGCTGTGGTTCGGGAGTGGGCAGTGCAGCATCGGGATGCGCTGAAAGAGCCACTCCTGGCAGCTCACCGAGCGGCTGGCAGTCCGGAGGTCCGTTACCGCATCTACAACATCCTGCTCGATCTCGCAGCCGATGCCCGCCCTGACGCCAAGCCCGGATTCCTTGGAATCATGATGCGGGATTCTGAAGTGACACTGCCCGACGGAAAAACCGCTACATCCATCATGGTGATCCAGATCGTTCCGGACAGCGCGGCCGCCCGAGCTGGATTGCAAATGAACGATCATATCGTCGCCATCGACGGCAAGGACATGCAGCCTGGGGACACACTGGCGGACACCGCGAGCGCGCGATTCAGTGAATACGTCCGCAGCAAACCTGCGCAGGCAGAAGTGGAGTTGACGGTGTTTTCACAACGGCGACGCGCAGGCGTGAGCAAGGTTCCGATCACCCTCGGCGAGCGACCCGATGCACTCTCCAACAACGACTCTTACAGAAGGACACTCGCCAACGACGTTGTGAAAGAGTGGCTGGGCCAGGAGGAGAAGTGAGCCCCGCGGCCAGACTGTCAATTACTGCACAAATTCTGCGTGCCCGCTTCCGCTCCACCCACTAAAGCTAAATCTAAGCTTCGAGCGATGTCGTTGCTATCACTGATTCTGCAGGAGATCAGGCACCGGAAAGGGAACTTTCTTTAGGGAGTCCGTGGCCATCACTGCTCTCCCGGCACGAGCGATCGCAGCTGCTGTTCGGCGCCCCCGCCCTTTAAGATACGGGTCTTCTCTTTTCCTTTATCATCGCCCTCGGGCATGGCGAGGAAGACGACTTCGAAAGCACCGGGCCGGGCGTAGTGTGCTTTCACAATATCATCGCCACTCATGTTGTAGTATCCGCCGCGTTTCGAAAGAGAAAATTCGACTCTGCCGGTCTGGTTGAGCGCACGGTAGACAACCTCTGTGCAACAGTGTGAAGAGGCATCGCCGAAATCGAACGCGAAGTCGTATTTGGTGCCGAGCAGGCTGAACACGCGCAGCAGGAAGCTGCGCCGCTCGTCGGGAGTTAGCTTTGGACGCAGGGCAATGATACGTGTAGTATGGGTATCGAGCAGATGGTCAAGGGAGTTGAAGATTACGCCTTCGGCTACGGCTTCGATAACATCAGCAGGCATCTGCCCGGACGTCCCGCCGAGGCGCTCGATTTCCAGATGCTCCCGCAGTCGGGTGAATTTACCTCCGTCGATGAAGTCAATCCTTGAGGGATTCAGACCAGCTTTGCGCCGTTGCCCATTGTGGCCGACATAGGTGATGGCGTGTTTGAATGTGCCGGGCAAAAACAGATTGCTCATATATCCGCCAGTGTAGGTGAGCAGGACGTCGCCCGGCTGGAGGAGGCGATGCAGTCGCCGTTTTTGTGCCGGGGTGAATTCGCTCAGATCTTCACCTGGATAGGGAATTGCAGCAACCTCGGCGAACAAGACGTTCCGGGCAGAGCGAATGCGATCAGTGAATCCGCTTCGATTTTCCCTTACCCACGCGGCAAGGAGCGTGTGGTGCAATTCGTTGCTAAGCTCTGGAAATGCCGCGTAGCCACGCTTGATCACTAACTTGCGAACTTTCCCGCTGCTTGCGTGAAGATCGATTGCCCGTTGTAGGCCAGCGGCAAAAGGTGGCGCCATGTTGGATACACCCAGCCGCGCCATCGCATGCTCACCTTTTACCCGCCGCCGCCAGTCATCGCTCGAAGTCACGGAGTGGAAAAGCCGATCAAATGTTCCCCGCGGTTCGTCTGATCGGAGAAAGGCTTCGTTGAACTTGGTGATCACACTGGGATCCAGTTGCAGCGATTGCACCGCCGCAGCAGTGGCATGGAACTGGAGGCGTTCGGCATAGAAGCCGATGACAGCGGCTTCCAATTCTTCTGCCGAAGCCTTATCCCTCCCGCGGCTCGATGGAGCTTCCCAAAAAGCATAAGCGCGGTGAACCGCATCCAGCTGTCTGGCCAGTCCGCGAAACTGAACGAAGGCTCGCTCCAGCGCGGAGTGCTGCCGATTGGAGTAGTAGCCGAGCCGCTGTCTATCAACCAGGGCCAAGGCCACTTTCTCCTCGAGCGCCACCAGGCTCGCAGCGATTTCACGATCTATCGCCTTCAGACGCTGGAGATCACCAAGCCTTTTTCCGGCAGGTGGCAATTTCACCTGCAACTGTACCTGCCCCGGCGCTGCTGACTGCCCTCCCTTCGGCGCCGTGAGTTCCGGCGTGGCACAGCTGACCAACATGCTCAACCCAGCCGCCAGCAGGATCACGCGCAAATGGGTGCTGTGGAAAATTTCACTCTTCAAGCCTGCAATCATACGGCCAAGCCATCGGGCAGTGCAATCGCCATTCACTTCGCCGAAGCGGTGGATTTCACCAGTTCGTTCACGAGGTCGTGTAAGGTTACGATCCCGACGAGTCGCTTGGAGGGATCATGGACGGCTGCAATTTTTAGACCCGCTGCCCGCAATGTCCGAATCGCAGCAGTGCCGGAGTCCTCGGTCGATACCCTGACCAGACGTCGGATCAAACTGTAAATCGGGCCCCGCACTCTACCCTCCCGCAGAGCCTCAAAAATGTTCAGCAGGCCAATCAACTGGCCGCTTTCATCCATCACGGGAAAGTGGCTGAGATTCATCCGACGGGCAATTTCGAGGGCTTTGGGAATAGGCATGTTAGCCGGTAGCGCTGTTACGTCGGCCATGCGTAACATCACATCGGCCACCTTGCGCTGATGAAAGTCGAGCACGCTGCGAATCATCGCGGCCTCGGTTTCGCCCAGTTCGCCCTCCTTCTCGGTCGTCGCTGCGATCGCCCTGAACTCCAGGCGCTCGACATCTTTGTTCACCTTGGTACGCATCGACGATTCATCCTCTTTTGAACGAAAGAGGGAAACGATCTCAGCACCAAGCCAGATCACCGGTGATGCAGTGAACCTCACACCATTGAGAATTGGCAGGAAGGTGACCAGCATGCGGAAAGGATAGGGTTTGAATAGCGACTTCGGCAGCAGCTCGATCAACAGCACATAGACGGGCAACGCGATGACGAAAGCGATGACGAAGCCCCAGCGACCTGCCCAGTCGACCACCTGCGTCGTCAACGCTGAGAATGCGAGCAAGTTCAGCAGCGTGTTGACGAGAAGAATGGACGCCAGGAGCCGCTCTCGATGCTCGAACAACTGCAGCAGTCGGCGGGCAGCGGGATCACGTGCCTTTGCCCGGTGCCGCACGCGCACCAGACTGACGGCGAGAATGGCGCTCTCCAGACCGGAGAACAACATCGATACCAGAGTGCATAGGACAATCCCGATCCAGATCATATCGGCTCCACCTCCTTGTCTTCGGAATTCAATCGTTGCTCAACGATCAGCTCGTCAACGCGCGTCTTGGACGTTTTCCTTACAGTTATGGTAACGTTGTTGGCCAAGGTGAATACGGTTCCGCGCTTCGGCAGTTCACCCGCCATGGTAAACAAGAGACCGCCAATGGTATCCAGTCCTTCGTGCTCCGCGTCAATGTCCAGCAGCTCACCAAGCTCATCCAGGCGTGCACTGCCACTGACCAGGTACCGGCCCTTGCCGATTTCCTGGATGTCCACTTCGGCAAAACGTGAAGGAGCGGCATCACCGATCAGTTCTTCCAGCATGTCGGCTGCGGACACGATTCCCTCGAAGCCCCCATACTCGTCAAGCACGACCACCATGCTAAACGGATCAGTGAGATGGGCGTTAAACAGGCGCAGAGCGTTCATGGATTCGGGCACAAACACGGGCGGCTTCAAGTGCTCCAGATAGTTTCTCGTCGTCGTGCTGCCATTGAGATAACTCCGCACATCTAACACTCCCACTATTGAATCCGGTTGTCCGTGATAAATCGGGACACTCCAGTGATTTTGCCCTCGAATTGCACGATCCGCCTCTTCAAAGGACAGATCATCTGGCAACACGCAGGCATCTGTTCGCGGCGTCATGCAGTCCTTCGCGGTGCGGTTGCCAAGCCTGAGAATCTCTCGAATGACCTCACTTTCCTCCACATCGAGGGTGCCCTCTTCCTGTCGCATCTCCACCAGCGTATCCAGCTCCTCCTCCATGATCGACGGGATCGGCCTCAGCGACTCTGGAGTCAATGCACTGACGATTTTATCGCAGCAGCGCACCAGCGATGCCGTGAAGCCACGCAGGCTGGCATCGACAATTAAGAGGAACGGCGCCGTGGCAAAGAACACCGAACGGGGACGATTGAGTGCAAGCGCCTTTGGAACCAGTTCCGTGGTGATGAGCACGAGCCCGAACAGCACAGCCGTCGCAGGCAGCGCCATGAGACCGAACGGCCTTTCTTTGACGATGACCAGAACCATCACCGCCAGCATCAGGTGCACCACCGAACCCACCAGCAGAATCTGGTCAAACGTCCTCTCAGGGGCCTCCTGCAACAACCTGAGCGCCCGTGACTCCTGTGGAGTTTTCGCACGGTTTGCCAGCGCCTCGCGCTCATGTTCGCGGATCGACAGCACGGCCGTTTCCATCACTGTCATCAGTGCGGACAAAAGGCAAAGAATCAGAAGAAATGCGACGGCGAGCGCAACGAACATTTTAAAACTCCCCAGATCATGGCGCAAATGAGCCGTCGAACAACCCGAAATTTTCCGAGCGGTATCCGGCCAAACTCCAGTCTTGCCGCTGTGCCCCAAGGCACCCAAACTGCGGCCATTATGAATTCCCATCGCAGTTTCCTATTTCTCATGTTCCCGATCCTTTTGCTGGCAGCCCCTTGTGGTGTCGCCGCAGTCGCACGGGCCGAAGAACCCGCACGCTACACTATTCCTACAACGGACGAAGGCCTCGCGGGCAGCGGCCCCATTCGCCGTTACGACTGGTTTCAGGATCTGTGGAAAACAAAACGTGTCGGCTGGGCTGCCGATGTCGCAAAAGACCAGAACGCGGTGGTATTCCTGGGGGACTCCATCACTCAGGGATGGGGCGACACCATGGGCGATAGCTTCCCTGGCATGAAGGTTGCCAATCGTGGCATCAGCGGTGACACCACGCGCGGAATGCTGATCCTCCTGAAAGAGGACGTGCTCTCATTGCACCCGAAGGCGGTCGTCATGCTGATGGGTACCAATGATCTCGAAGAGAATGCCGATCCAGCAACGGCAGCGGCAAACGTGATGCTGATCCTCAAGAAGCTGAAAGATCACAATTCGAGCATGCCCATTGTCCTCTGCCATGTCTTCCCAAGCTCCGCTTCGCAAAAAAGGCCCGCCGACAAGATCAAGAAGGTAAACGAGTATTTCGCAGCGGCGGTGAAGGACGAGCCCAGGATCACACTGCTGGACACCTGGACAATGTTCGCAAACGGTGAGGGCGATGCAAAGAAGGACGAGTTCCCGGATCTGCTTCACCCGAATGAATTCGGCTACGCCAAATGGGCAGCGGCTCTGCGCCCGGTCTTTGCCAGTCTGGGATTGCTCGAAACAGATCCCGATGACTTTAAGATTGAAGATGCCTTCACCAGCTTGTTCAACGGTCACGACCTTACTGGCTGGGGCTATGCAGCCCCGAAAGGGAATCAGGTAACCGAAAGCTTCGACGGCAAGACCACCAGCAGCGACGGTCGTTATGCCGCGATCAATGGCAGACTGGTGGTGAAAACGCCATCAGAAGGCAGCAAACTGGCACAACTTTGGACCAAGCAGCAGTTTCCCAACGATTTTGTCTTAAAGTTAGAGTTCAGGGCAACGCCAAATGCTGATAGTGGCGTTTTTCTGCGGATGCCGCAGCTTCAATGCCGGGATTATCCACTCGCAGGCCCGTACAAAGACCTGAAGAGCTACAAGCCACAAGACTGGAACGAGATGATCGTCACAGTGATTGGCGGAGTCGCCCACTGCACGTGCAACGGCGAGGTACTGGAGGAAGCGATGAAACTGCCGGAGTCGGGGCCCATCGGGCTCGAAGGCGACCGCGGTCAAATGGAATACCGGAGAATCCGCATCCAGCACTGACCCACACTACCATACCATCGACAATGAAGCCG
>JAQCER010000127.1 GCA_027618625.1 Verrucomicrobiota bacterium | reverse complement strand
TCGCTTCCTCCGTTCGTCCCGGTCAAATATTTCTCTTGGAGGAATCCGCACAGGGCGCATTCCTGAGCGGCTCCGATCAGCTTCGTTTCGATCCATTGTTGCGCCGCAACGGCATCGCTGGCACCCCAGATTTGGCCCAAATGATAGAGGAGTTGCAGACGCTGGGTGTAGTGCGGATGCGCTTCCACTTCCCTGCTCGCCGCCCCGGGATTGGTTTCGATCCAATACCGAAGGACTCGTGCCTGGATTTCGAGCGAATACTCGCCAGTCGCGTCGCTACGGGCCCAGGCCAGTGCTGCTTCCGGCAATGATGCAGCCCATCCTTTGGCGACCGCGTGCATGGCGAGCCAGCGTTCACGACCAGGCGGCATCCGCTCCAGTCGCGACGCTGCTTCCTCGGGATCATTCTGGGCCAACGAACCCAGTGCAAGTGCAACCAAGCCTCCCGAAATTCGCGATGGATCCTCGGCTGCGATACGCAGCAGGTCCAGCGGTTGTGATTCCGCCAGTGCGTGAGCGATGACGCCAAAGGTCTCCCCGTCACGGGCACTGCGCCAGGCCCGCTCGAACGCATCCACCTTGTCTGTCGCCTCCGGCAGCAGCAGGGCAAGCAAGCGATGGCGCTGCCTCTCGATCACGATTTTCTCAACCGTATCCAGCACGGCCGCTTCGTCGACCTTGAACCACTCTCTTGCGACGATGTCCAACCCCGTTTCTTCCACATAGAAATGCGAAGGCAAAGGCAGACGAAACGCTTCAAAGGCAGCTACTGGATCCAGGCGCGCCCACTTCCTGGCAATCATGTTCACCAACATCTGCGAAGTGCTTTCATCGAGTGGTTCGACCCATGCTCGGTGAAGCACAGCTGGAAATTCCTCGAGCCGGGCATTTGAGATGATCGCCGCCCAGCATTCGAGCCGCTCAGGCAGCGGCAGAGTTCCAATAGCATCGCGAATCGCCACGGCAGTCATCGGCCTGCCTGTTTCGATCAACTGCATCACCGCCGCGGGGACAGGGACTTCCCCCACTTGGTCGTCAGCGATTTGCTCCAACTTCTGGATCAGGACATTGTCTCGACGATTGACCACTGGTGTCGCATGATTTGATACCGGCACGCTCGCCAACAACTGCCGGATGGCTGGCGGCATTGGCAGTGGCGGCGGCGCAGTCAGGGGGAATTGACGCGGCTCAAGATGCTCGCTCGAGTGATCGACTTCCAGTGGCTGCGAGGCTCTGTAGGCGATCCACTTTGGCCCGAAGCCGCCCGCAGCCCCGATGATCGCACATAAGAGTGCTCCAAGGATACAGAGCCCTCGGTAGCCGGTTCCGTCCTGCGGCTCAACGCGATCCATGAATGCCCTTACATTGACGGAACCATTTCAAGTTTATTCAATGAATGAGAAATTAGAAGCGGCACGGCCCACGAAGCATTTCGGATCAGATCATTCGCATCACATAATACTGATTATCAATTCCTTACCTCTCTTGTCAACACCTAACAAACGATGCCTGAGGATATGGCTTGCGTTGATTTTGAATGCCCTTAGATTCCGGCCAGCCCCCCGCCATTGCTGGTGCTCCTTTCGCGGTGGGAGGCTTTGATAATCAAGGGGCAACGTCGGTAGTCCGAACAAACCAAACAACAAACTTCTAACCGTTAAAAATGACTAGTAGTACAAGTGAATTAGAAGCCCTTATCGCGTCCACCTTTCGCGATTACCGCGAGGGCTCGATCGTGAATGGAACCATTCTGGATATCAAACCGCAGGTCGTCCTGGTGGATATCGGATACAAATCGGAGGGAGCCATTCCGGTTTCCGAGTTCGAGGATGAAGAGATCGAAATCGGGGATGAGATCGAAGTTCTGCTCGAGAAGCTTGAGAACGAAGAAGGTATGGTCGTTCTTTCGAAGGAGAAGGCAGCCCACAAACAGAACTGGGACAAGATCGTCAAGGTGTTCCACGATGGTGGCCTGGTGAAGGGCAAAGTGAAATCCGCTGTCAAAGGTGGCCTTATGGTCAATGTCGGCGTCGAGGCATTCCTTCCCGGATCTCAAATCGATATCATTCCTCCAAAGGATCTCAATGTGTATGTCGGCAACGTATACGAATTTAAGATCGTCAAGATCAACGACGACCGCAAGAACATCGTTCTGAGCCGTCGCGAAGTCATCGAGCAGGAGCGCGCAGAACAACGCCAGCAGTTCCTCCTCACCGTGAACCCGAACGACAGAGTCGAGGGCGTGGTCAAGAACATCACCGACTTTGGTGTGTTCGTCGATCTCGGCGGCATGGATGGACTGCTGCACATCACCGACATGAGCTGGCGCCGGATCAACCACCCCAGCGAAATAGTCGCCATCGGTCAGGTACTCAACGTGCAGATCCTGGACGTCAATCGTGAGAAAGAGCGCGTTTCGCTTGGCCTCAAACAGATGCTGCAGAATCCTTGGGAGAACATCGAAGGACGCTATCCCGTCTCGACCAAGGTCAAAGGCAAAATCACCAAACTCGTCCCCTACGGCGCATTCGTCGAAGTCGAGGAAGGTGTTGAAGGGCTCATCCACGTGTCCGAGTTGTCCTGGACGAAGCGCATCACGCGCCCGTCCGACGTTCTGGCGATCGACCAGGTAATCGAAGCAGTGGTGCTCAGCATCAACAAGGAAGAGCAAAAAATCTCCCTCGGCGTGCGTCAGCTTGAGCCTAATCCATGGGATGAAATCGAAGTTCGTTACCCCGTTGGCAGCTCGATCACCGGAAAGATTCGCAACCTCACCGCTTACGGTGCCTTTGTGGAACTCGAAGATGGGATCGACGGCATGATCCACGTTTCCGACCTGAGTTGGACACGCAAGATCAACCACCCGAGCGAAGTGCTCAAGAAGGGCGAAGACCTCGAAGCGGTCGTCATCGATATCGACAAGGTAAACCAGCGCATCAGCCTTGGCATCAAGCAGCTTGAGTCGGATCCATGGTCACTGATTGACTCAAGATTCTCTGTTGGTGATCTCGTCAAAGGTCAAGTCGCCAAGATCGCAAGCTTCGGTGCATTCGTCCAGCTCGAAGACGACATCGACGGCCTGGTGCACATCTCACAACTCAGCGAAGATCACGTTACCCGCGTGAAGGACGTGCTGAAGGTGGGCGATGAAGTCGAAGCTCGCGTCATCAAGGTGGACAAAGTCGAGCGCCGCATCGGCCTTTCGATCAAAGCTGCCAACTACGACGAAGCAGAACTCAAGAAGGAAACTGCGGCATTCGACGCCCTTCGCCCAAGTGCGGATATGGTCGGACTGGAAGAAGCCTTCAAGTTCGCGACCGAAGACTGGCGCCCCGGTCAAGACGCAGGTAACTCAGAGTCGTGATCTGAATCAGCCTCCGCGCGAAAGCATTTTACAGGCCCTGTCGCACTTCGCGGCAGGGCCTGTTTTTTGAGTATTCCGCCAGTGGTCACGGTTCTACATCCAATGAGGCCTGCATGCTGGTTCGTGAAACGCAACTTGCCAAGCCTCCCCATCCACATGAGCGGATGCGGCAAGAGTGAATCGCAGCTGCTGAGGGAGGCATGAACTGCGTTCTGGATAGGGGTTCTGGCTGTGGACTGCGGCAGCCCTCTGCCGCCTTCGGCAGGGCGTCGCAGGAGCCGTGGCGGCGATACCAAAACCCAAGGCTAGGCCGATCGCCACGATTTAGCTTCGGCCCGAGACCAGCGAGTCTCTCACTTTCACAAGTGCATCCGCCAACCGCACAGGGTAGCCGCCGTTCTGCCTGACATGGCCGAACACCTCGAAACGCTTCTTGGCGCGCTTGCGGCAGGCGTGGATATCGTTTGCTTCGGTCGGCACCACCAGATCACCTCCGCGCATCATCCTAGAAAACCGTTGCAGCGCAGAAGCTTTAACTCGATGGGGACAGGGGGAGTTGAACCCCCACAACGTTGCCGTCTGCGGATTTTAAGTCCGCTAGTACCCTAAGCATTCTCTGGTTTTCTAAGTCTTGTTGCCTAGTAAATTGCCTGTCCAGCGTGCGAAAAGTGCCTTTCGGGCCACAAGACATCCAGCACCCATCAGCCTGCATTGGCATCCGTGCGCGTAGTTCGGCAAACCGGCAGCAACCGCAGAGCTGATGGCCAGGCAACGCACGGTTGCCGCGATGCTCAGGCCTTCCCTACGGTGATGCCACCCAATAGAGCTTTGACGGGCGTAGCCCAGCTGCAAAAAAAGCTGTGAGAACCACCATGACTCGATGGCCGGAAACATCTCTTTGCGCACCACCACCCCAGCAGTGAATGCTTGAGCGCATTGAGCTGCCCTGGCCGCAGCCGCTCCTCAGCGTCGCCGCTGCTTAGGCCCCGTGAGGGATCGACCGCCAGCCGTTCCTGCAGTTGCTCGGTGGTGAGGACATGGGCTCCGCGCAGCTGCAGGTCCATGGGGGTCGCATGATCAGGTGTTGGCTCAGGCTCTGAGGAGGGCGTGCTGGAGGGCCGCCTGGCGATACCGGAGAAGGCGATCGCCTCAGGGATAATCGCGAAGGCCACCACCAGGCCCGAAAGGATGTCGCGATGGGGCCTGCCCCACCATGCCTTGAGGAGATCGGTCATGCCGTCAGTCAAGTAATCGGTTCCAGCAGCCAGAGGCCGAATGTCTCATGTGCTCCCTCATTGTGCAAAGGGTTTTCATCTGAGGCTCATCCATTACGTCCTTATTGCAATAGTCCATAAAGTGTGACTGCCACAGGGATTGGTAGTCTTTGCTGTAATCACCTTCGGGTAATTCATGCTTGCACTTGACAAATATAGAAAATAAGGCTGCATCGAACTCGCATGGTGTCATCATAAAGCCGCCAACGACATCCCTGTAAACAAGGCTTAGCCCACTTTTATTATAAATCTTCTTGGCTATGGCCGCATTCTTGATAGTGGGGGAACCGTCTACATAGACAAAGATCCCATTCTCTTCTAGCAAGTTAGACACGAGCGCGTAGTCATTCGCGCTTGGATCCATCTTGGGGCCGCGCGAGTTGAGCACGAATTTGAATCTATGCTTTGGCGAGAGCTTTTCCAATGTACCCTTCATGAAACTGGGTGCTGAGCCTGCTTCTAGGAATTCCTTGGACGATCTGGCTGCATATTCAATGCACGCAGCTGATCGGTCTACGCCAGTCCAGCTTCCTAGGCGAAGGCTAGAAAGAATAATAGGCATTACGCCTGTGCACGTTCCGATATCTAGACAGGCTTCGTCGGCTGCAATGTAATCACCAAGCAAGGCTTTGATAAGATAAATAGTGTCTAATATCTTTGAATACTGAATATCCAGAATCCTTGGCGCGTGTGGATAGACCGCTAATGCATTGTAGAAAGAGTTGCCCTCTCGACGCTCTTCAAAAGAGCGCTCTAAAATTTTACCCTGAGGCTCAGGAAAACTCGCAAACCTTTCTGAGAAAGATTCATTCCGATTAAAAAAGCCTAGTTTTTCTAGTGCGGTATTGATCGCTGTAAATACCGATTTGCTATCGACTGTGACGTTCATGCGATTCTGCTCTGCGCTGGCGAGAGATTCAGCTATCGGCTGGTGGTTATTCATCAATCTATTTTTTGGTTTTTGGTTGGGCCAGTCCTAGAAATATATTATCCTCGAGATTACTTTTTTCTTTATCTGCTTAATCTCAAGGTTGGAAACCATCAAGACTTTCTTCGAGGGAGCTGACGCCGCCAATGAAAGCAACAGTGATTTCGCCATGGTGACAGTCGACTCAAAAGGTGAGGAGGATGCAGCAACTTTTCACCAGCATATGGAGCATCAGGATTCAATGCCTCGCAATAAATCACGTCCTCAATCGGAATCCCTTCGGCATCCAGTCGCCTCACCACTTGCTGGATTCCCGGGATCGATACCTTTGCCGGTTCGTTCGAAAGTTTCACCTTCCACTGCCAGTCAGCACCGGCACCGGCATCGGCATGATCGCGGATGGCGGCCAACTTGTAAACTCCACCCAGAGCCGGGCGATCATACGCAGTCACGAGCCTGGTGCCCACGCCCCAAACGTCGATCATTGCCCCCAGCTCCTTCAATTGGCGGATCGTCTCCGCGTCCAGATCATTGCTGGCTACGATCTCCGTATCCGTGAATCCAGCCTCGTCCAGCAACTCCCGCACTTGAATGCTCAAGTCGGCGAGATTGCCCGAGTCGAGACGGATTCCTGCCAGGCGATTACCGTTCTTCTTCATTTCGTTTCCGACGATGATCGCATTGCGCACACCCTCGATCGTGTCGTAGGTATCAACAAGAAATGTGCAATTGTTAGGGATTGCATCGGCATAGGCGCGAAACGCAGCGAGTTCGTCGTCAAACGACATCACCCAGCTGTGAGCGTGAGTGCCCTTCACTGGAATATCGAACAGTTTGCCCGCGAGAACGTTTGAAGTTCCTGTGCATCCGCCGATGTAGGCAGCCCGACTGGCAGCAAGACCACCATCGATCCCCTGCGCACGCCTGAGCCCAAACTCTAACACCGGATCACCACCCGCGGCGGCGCAAATTTCCGCTGCCTTGGTGGCAATCAACGTCTGGAAATTGATCATGTTCAGAAGCGCCGTCTCCAGTAGCTGGCACTGCAGCAATGGCCCACGAACCCGCACCATCGGCTCATGAGGAAATACCGCCTCCCCCTCAAGCACGGCATCGACATCGCAGGTCAACTGCAGCCCGCCCAGATAGTCGAGAAACTCCCGTTCGAACAATGGCGCGCCATCGTTGCCAAGCATCTCGCCAAGGTAAACCAGATCGCTCGATTCAAATCGAAACGACTCAAGAACCCCCTTCACATACTCGGTTCCACAGGCGATCGCGCACGGGACATCGAACGGAAGCTTGCGGAAAAACAAGTGGAACACCGCCTCGTTCTCGTGCCGTCCCTGTTTCCAATAGCCGTAGGCCATGGTCAATTGATAGAGGTCGGTGAGCAACCCGAGCGATTCTCGATACAGCATATTGGTCATGGCGTCATTATAGTGTTCATTTAACACTATGTCAAGTCCGTTGACCGACCACCGATTTGCAGGAATGCTCCCGCCCTATGT
This sequence comes from Verrucomicrobiota bacterium, assembly GCA_027618625.1. Classification (GTDB taxonomy): domain Bacteria; phylum Verrucomicrobiota; class Verrucomicrobiia; order Verrucomicrobiales; family DEV007; genus JAGROY01. The sequence goes on along the minus strand of JAQCER010000127.1, from coordinate 595 downwards.
TAGACCAATCCACCGCTGTCATCGCCGCTGTCATCTTTGACCTTGATGGAACCCTTCTGGATACCATCGACGATCTGGCCGATTCCATGAATCATGTCCTGCTGGAGAATGCACTGCCGGTACATCCGGTCGATGCGTATTTTCGTTTCATCGGCAATGGCATGGCAAAGCTGGTGGAGCGTGCGTTGCCGGAGGAAATTCGGAGCGATGCAGAGCAATTGAAAACATTCACCGAGGCCTTTCGCATCGCCTATGAGGCGAGATGGAATCAAAAATCGAAACCCTATCCAGGCGTTCCCGAAGTGCTCGATGCTCTGGTCGCCGCCGGAATCCCGATGGCTGTCTGCTCAAACAAGCCCGATCCCTTTACCCAGAAGTGCGTGGCAGAACTCCTGCCCCATTGGAAGTTCGCTTGCGTGCTCGGCCAATCCGACACTTTCCCACGTAAGCCCGATCCCGCATCAACATTGCACATCGCGAAGACGCTGGACATCGCACCAGCAGACGCGTGGTTCATCGGCGACAGTGGCATCGACATGCAGACGGCCACTGCGGCTGGAGCAAAAGCCGTGGGAGTGCTGTGGGGATTCCGCTC
>JAQCER010000126.1 GCA_027618625.1 Verrucomicrobiota bacterium | reverse complement strand
TCCGCAGAGACACCGTGAAAATAAATGCGGTAACCTGCTGCTACGGCAGGCGAGCACGCGAGTTCAAGAGCCCCGAGCACACTGCCGCTCTGAATTTTCGTTAAACCACCCGCACGCGTTCGCTGGCCAGCGGGCTCTCCCATAAGGTCTCGGCGAAGAAGATGCCACTCGAGACAATCGAAGACTACCTGCGACTTGGTGAACACCTCGCTGAGATCCGGGAACCGTTCTCAAGCTTTGCGTTGAAACACGGCTACAAACTCGAAGGGCATGTCGAGAACGGATCTTGGGGATACTACCCCGATCTTCGCATTTTCAAGCGCGAACGGATTATTCGTACCATACACTTGTCAATGGGCATGGATGAGTCCGGCAAGAAGTACGAGGAATTTTTCCCTGAGATTCACTACTCAGTTTTTGCGGCCGCTTGGATTGACGATTTCGATGATCTCGTTCGATGGAGTGGCCCTCGACTTCTGATCGACCGGATTCCATTCAACAGACTTGTCGAAAACCTTTCTGCACATCTAGATTTCTTCTTGGGTTTCGCCGAGAGTGTAACCGAGGATTATCTGATAGCATGCGACTGCACGAACAAACTCAACCCGCCCGAGGAATGATCCCACTGCAACATGCAAGCGCCGAACAAGCAGGCGCTGGCCAAGCCCTGCTCCGCATTGAGTTTTTGATGAATCACCCTAGCTTTAACACCGTTCCGAATGGAAGCCGCACCCTCGGCAGGGCTCGCAGGCCTTAGGACGTTCGTCGCTGGTGAGATTCCTTGGCTATGAAACCTTCACTCAGATCCGTAGATCCTTATTCCAAGAGCTGACTTTGTGATGTTGCCATGGCCCGGAGGAACGTAATTCATCCAGCGTTGAGCTTCTCGATTGGTGCGGCCGTGATCTTTGTTCTCGGATTCCAGACAGCACCGATTCTTGATGGCGGCAGAACGACGAGGGCAGCGCTAATTGGTGCTATCCCTTACTTCGTTGTCATTTCAGTAGTTTTATCCCGCAGGCGTCTTCATCCGACGAAAATGGATTTAGTCTGGGTCTACGTATCCCTGGCCATTGCCCTTGCTGCCATTCCATTTGCCTTGTATTCATGACGGTGGCCGATACCACCAGTCGCCAGTGCTTACTGGCTGGCGTGATGTGCGGCGGCGGCTTTCACGATTTCGTAGAAGCTACCCGATTCCAGGCTGGCCCCACCCACCAGTGCGCCGTCGACGTCTGGCTGGGAGATGAGTTCCGCCATGTTGGAAGGCTTGACGCTGCCACCGTACTGGATACGAACTCTTGCTGCGGTGTCCGCATCTGCGATCTCAGTCAACTTTGCCCGAATGAAGGCGTGCGCTTCCTGGGCCTGCTCGGGACTGGCGGTGCGACCGGTGCCTATCGCCCACACGGGCTCGTATGCGATGACGGTGTCGCCGATCCGTTTGTTGTCGAGGTCTGCCAGGCTTCCGGTCAGTTGTGTGGTGAGAACTTGCTCAATGCGTCCAGCGTCGCGCTCCTCAAGAGTTTCGCCTACGCAGAGAATCGGACGCAATCGGGCGCTGTGAGCGGTGATCACCTTCCTGTTGATGAACTCGTCAGTCTCTCCAAAAATGGCCCGGCGCTCGCTGTGGCCGAGGATCACATAGCTGACGAAAAGTTCCTTCAGCATCATCGAGCTGATTTCCCCAGTGAACGCACCTGATGCCTCGTTGTGCATGTTCTGCGCGGCGATGCGAATATTGTCGCTGTTCGATAGCAAGGCTGCAGCTGCGGCGATGGAGACAAACGGAGGAGCGATGACGATGTCTGCGCCATTTTCGTTGCCGACGAGGGACTGGAACTGCGTGATGAAATCCGTAGTTTCCTGCGGAGTCATGTTCATCTTCCAGTTTGCTGCGATGATAGGTTTTCTGCTCATAGGTGTTGAATGGTCGATTCTGTCGGTGGTCGTTGAGATTTACTTGTCAGCGATGGCTGCTACGCCCGGCAGGACTTTGCCTTCGAGCAATTCCAGGGATGCCCCTCCGCCAGTGGAGATAAACGTCATCTTGTCAGCTACCCCGAATTTGTTCACGGCTGTAACCGAGTCGCCACCACCGATGATGGTGACGCCCTTGGATGCCGCTACTGCGTCAGCAATTGCTTTCGTGCCTTCTGCAAACGTGGAGATCTCAAACACTCCCATCGGTCCATTCCAGACGATGGTGCCGGCTTTTGCGACTTCTTCCTTGAACTCTTCAATCGATACTTTGCCGATATCGATACCTTCCCAACCGTCCGAAATCCCTTTTCCATCGCCGTAAATGGGAGTGTTCCGAGTTTCGGCACCTTCCTTGAATTCCTGGGTTTCCAGCGCGTCCTTCGGCAGCAGGATCTTCACACCCTTTTCTTCTGCAAGCTTCAACAGTTCCTGTGCGAGGTCGAGCTTGTCGTTTTCTACAAGGCTGTTGCCGATGGGATTGCCCATGGATTTTTGGAAAGTGTAAGCCATGGCACCGCCGATCATGATGGTGTCAGCCTTTTCCATGAGAGCCTTGATGACCTGGATCTTATCGGAGACTTTTGCTCCTCCCATGATGACCAGAAGCGGGCGAACCGGATTCTCAAGTTCGTCGTTGAGGTACTTCAGCTCGCGCTCCATCAGGAAGCCCATTCCGGACTCAGATACATGAGCGGTGACGCCCGCAGTGGAGGCGTGGGCACGGTGCGCAGTGCCAAAGGCGTCGTTGACATAAACATCTGCAAGCTTCCCGAGCTTGGCCGCAAACTCTGGATCGTTGTCCGTCTCTTCGTTGTAGAAACGAAGATTCTCAAGAACGAGCACTTCACCATTCTGCAGGGCAGCTACGGCGACCTCGGCCGCATCGCCGACGCAATCGTCGACGAATTTCACGGAGGCGGAGACAAGTTCGTTGAGGCGGTCCGCCGCTGGCTTGAGCGACAGTCCGGGTTTCTTCTCACCCTCTGGACGTCCAAGATGTGACATCAGAATGACGCGTGCGTTCTGCTCGATCAAGTAGTTGATCGTTGGCAGTGCCGCCTGAATGCGGGTGTCGTCAGTGATGACGCGTTTTCCGTCGACGTCTTTGAGGGGAACGTTGAAATCGACGCGGACAAGAACGCGCTTGCCGGTAAGATCGAGGTCTCGAATTGTCTTCTTCGCCATATGCGTGGTCAGGGTGAGTGATTAAAAAGGAGCAACCGACCCCTTTTCGCCATAAAGCCGGGGGCCGGTTGCCGCAAATGCCTCTCATGGATGACTTCCAGCGGTGTGCCCGACTAGAGTTTCGATCCGACGAGGGCCATTAGGTCGACCACGCGGTTACTGTAGCCCCACTCGTTGTCATACCAGCCAACGACTTTGACGAAGTGCTCGCCATTCGCCAGTGTCTGCTCCGCATCGAGGATACAGGAATGAGGATTGCCGACGATGTCCTGAAGAACCAGCGGCTCTTCGCTGTATTCGAGCACGCCTTTCATGGGGCCATCGGCAGCAGCCTTGAACGCTGCGTTCATGGCTTCAACAGAAGCGGGCTTGTCGAGGATCGCTGAGAAATCCGTCACCGAACCGTTAGGAGTTGGAACGCGGAATGCACCGCCGATCAGTTTGCCCTGGAGTTCCGGGATGACGAGGCCGATCGCTTTTGCAGCTCCTGTGCTGGATGGAACGATGTTGATGGCTGCTGAACGAGCGCGGCGCAGATCGCTGTGCGGCGTATCGAGCAGGCGCTGGTCACCAGTGTAGCTGTGAATCGTGCTCATCATACCGCGCTGAATTCCGAAGGTATCGTTCAGCACTTTTGCCATCGGAGATAGGCAGTTGGTCGTGCAGGACGCGTTCGATATGATGTGATGGCTCGCTGGATCATAGAGATCGCTGTTGATGCCGATACAAACCGTGATGTCAGGGTCTTTGGCAGGAGCGGAGATGATCACTTTCTTTGCACCAGCGTCGATGTGCTTTTGAGCACCCGGGCGATCGACGAAGAAACCGGTCGATTCCAGAACAACATCAACACCCTTGTCGCCCCAGCCGAGGTTCGCCGGGTCACGCTCTGCGGTAATGAGGATTTTATGACCGCGAACGATCAGGTAGTTTCCTTCAGCTGAGACTTCGCCATCGAATTTCCCGGCTACTGAATCCCACTTGGTCAAGTGCGCGATGGTTTTGGTGTCAGTCAGGTCGTTGATCGCGACGATTTTCTCGACGTCTTCCTGTTTCATTGCACGGACGACACTGCGCCCGATCCGTCCGAATCCGTTAATTCCGATTTTACTCATAAAGTGCGAAGAGGTGGATGATAATAGTCGCCGATATTCCAATGCTACCGACAGGATTTGCTTTCGTTTCGTTGTAGACGAGCCCCGAGAGCCGAAGCTCGAAGTGATGCTGATCGCTTGATGTGTTCCAGCGCGGCGCAACTTAATCAGCGTGACCTCAAACCGTCAAATGGATTATCAGAATCCATGGGTGCTGGCTTAATTGACTCACCGTCAGGTGGATACAGATAAAAAACGTGCTGTTCGAACCATTGCGCGACGGTGGTTCTAGTTGATGTGACTATTGAATAGCCTGGAGCGCCCTTAAGCGCCCGAGTGCCGCACCGGAAGTGACCGCATCGCGAGCCCTTTCCAATCCAGCTTCAAGTGTTGCACTCAGTCCGGTGACCACGAAGCCGGCAGCCGCATTGAGGAGTGCTATATCACTTTGTGCATCTGTTGCACTGCCAATGAGCACGCCTTCAAGAATCTGCGCGTTTTCGGTCGCCGAATGGCCTTGTAGTTCTGTCAGGGTGGAGCCGCTCCGCAGCCCAAGTTCCTGCGGATTCAACGTCAACGCGCTCACCCCGCTGCCGTCCCACTGGCTGATGGTAGTGGGGCCAAGAGTTGAGATCTCATCCATGCCCTCGTCGTTCTCCGTTTTTCCGTGGACGGCCCATGCCCTGTTCCGGCCGAGACGACCAAGGATTTCGGCGTAGATCGGCGGCAGAGCACTGTCGAAGACACCCACGAGCTGATAATCGGGCTGAACAGGATTCAGCAGGGGGCCGATCAAATTGAAAATCGTTCGGATCCCTTTTTCCGCCAGGAGCTTTCTCACGGGAGCCACTGCCTTGAATGCGGGATGGTAGTGCGGGGCCAGCATGAACCCGACGCGCTCGGTCGCAACGGTTTCGGCGAACTGCTCGGGCGAGAGATCGATGCGAACCCCCAGTTCTTCCAGGACATCGGCGCCACCGCACTTTGATGTGATACCGCGGTTACCGTGTTTCACCACGACCGCGCCTCCGGCCGCGAGGATGAACATGGAAGTCGTCGACACATTGAAGAGATTCAACTTGTCGCCTCCGGTGCCGCAGACGTCGATCGACGGGCCGGGGAGGGAATCCATTGCCAACGGTGGACGCACGGCGTGCTTGAGGAATTCAGTGACAAAGGCAGCGATCTCAGCAGGCGTTTCACCCTTGCCCGACAAGGCTGCAAGAAATGCGGCCTTTTCTTCGATCTCGGCGGCTTCATCGAGCAATTGAGTCGCAGCCAGGCCGACTTGTTCGTCGGTGAGGTTCTCGCCTGCGCGGAGTTGTTCTGTGAATGCTTCCATACTCCAGATCAGTCAAACCTCAATTATTGAGATTTGGCCAGCTCGAAAATCACTACTGATGAACATCGTAGTGGTAGTGGTCTGGTCTATCCCATGTTCTCGCCGCCGTCGGGAATTCGTGCAGCTTGGCGAGGGAAGGTTGTTGCGGCAGCGCGAGCCCATGCGTGTCAGGAGCAGTGACAGGTTTTTGTCGGGCGCTGTAGCGGGCTTGATTCGCCTTGAATTCGGCATCTCCCCACTCTGGCGACGTTCTCTTTCAACAGAATTTGAAATCCGGGGTGATTTCATGGGGCGGGCGGAGCCGGGGAAGGAGGGAGGTTAGATTGGGACCTGGATTCCTGCTTTTTGATTTGTAGAGCAAGTTGTTCTTGGAGGTATTTCATTGACTCTGCCGATAGCGAAGCATTCTCCAGCGGCCCCTTTGCAGCAACAGCGTCATTGGAGGAATGAGTGGTTTCCTGGCGTCAACCATCGCCCTTCAGCTTCTTTGCCTGACTGGGGTTGAGCATGTGCAGATACGCGAGTTTGCCGTGGAGTTGCTGGTTCGTACAATCACCAGGAACGCCATTGAGTTTCTGCTGGTGAAGGGCAGCCCGGAGCTTGCGGCGTTCCTTGCGGGAAAGGCCGATGATCTCGTTCACCGTGACCCCGGTGACCGATTGGCGGCGGCCTATGCGCATGACGCGCGTTTTTGCCGTGTTCACATTGAATCCTTCGGATACGACGATTTCGGCAATCAATTTGAGGAGCCTGGGGACAGCATTGGGCTCAGTGCCGGAGAAAGTCAGGTCGTCGGCATAACGGGTGTAGTCGAACTGAAACTGGCGCGAGAGACCAGCGAGTCGGTTGTCGAGTTTGCGGACTACAGCATTGCAGATGCCGGGACTGGTGGGGGCCCCCTGTACGCAATAGCGAGGGGTTACGGGCACGTGGTATACAGTTCCATCTACTTCCACAGGTTGCCGCTCGGCTTCGGTCATCAGAACGGCCAGAGTGGTCGCGACCGGATAGGAGTATCCGCAGGCGATCAGATAGCCACGGACTCGACCGAAATGGACTGTGGGAAAGAAATCTGCGAGATCAACGCGGACGACGACTCGTTTCCCCACGTGACATTCGGCGCCGGATCGGGTGGAGCGGCCCTGACGAAAGCCGTGCGCGGCATCGTGAAGCGGCAATTGGTTCACTAACAATGTCACCAGTTGCCTCTGCATGGCTCGCAAGCGGGACTTAGGCGCCATGATCAGGCGCTCGCCACCGCTGCGCTTTGCAATGGCAAACGTGACATAGTGCGAGAAACGCTCCATGCTGCGATGAATGGAGTAGTGCCAGAGCGTCTTCAACGGGACACCCAGTGCGTCGGCAATGGCCTGTTCGCTTTCCCACGGTGGCAAGTTGAGGCGGGCGAGGGGTTCGCGATCTGCTGTCAGGTCGCGAAGGTTCCGATTGCCCGTCAGCTGTGTGTGACTGAAAAGGCGGGCCGCTTCGTCTGTCTCCAGATATCTGGATTTGCTGCCACGTTTGCCGCGCCGGCGCTCAATAATTTTCGGCACGAGCCGATGATCCCGGAGGCCTTTGCGCAGATGGCCTTGCTTCAGTGGCTTGCCACTGAGGTCGATCGTTTCATCGATGACTTCACCGTCGGCATCCAGCAGCGACACATCCCGCCGAGCACCAAACAGCAGGCGTTTGAGCAGTCGAACAATCATGGCGCTGGCGTCTTGGAGGATGGATAGTGAGCCGGTGCGAACCGGTGGCCGATCACTTGCGAGGCTTTGGACTCACGGCTCCCCAGCGTTTCGTACGTTGGGTACCGTGGCGCTGTGTCGGGCACAGGAAACCGCTGCGGCGAATCACCGCAGCATCGGTGGCTGATTGCGGGCCACCGGTTCGCTGGCTCAAAATAGTTGGTCTGGCTTCTACTCATCATCGTCATCATCATCGTCATCGTTGTCGAGTGCTTCCCTGTCGAAAGGGCTGGGTTTTGCTGGAGGCGGTGCCGAACCCAAGACGGACGTTGGCAGGTTCTTGCACGCATCCACGCTCGACTCGAATAAGGCCACCATGTGTTCAC
>JAQCER010000125.1 GCA_027618625.1 Verrucomicrobiota bacterium | reverse complement strand
AGATCGCTCATGAATAATCCAGGTTAGGCAATGCTAGAGTGACTGGAGCGGCACACGCTTGACCGCTACTCGCAGATAGACCTCTCTCAGCGTTTCTACTGAATCGTCCAGTAGGATCTTCAATTGCTCGCGCCTGCTGCCGCCCACGGTGTCCTGCGATGCGCGGTCAATCGTAACGCTCCCGCGTTGCCACTGCTTGAGGTCGGTCGAACTCTCCAGCGCATACTCGAATCCTCCCGCCTGCCACACTGCGGCGCCCGTTTGCTCGCCATTGATCCGCACGGTGAAGGTGACACCTACGCGGCATTGCCCATCAACGGTCTCCATCACGATTTCTGGAAGTCGGATCTGGTCAGGATGGTTGGGATCGGAACCGAATGCTGCTTCCAGCAAGTCCGCGATTCCATCATCATCCCGGTCATTCAATTCTTCGAGACATTGGACATACAGGCTCCAGTTCGGCAGCTCATTGGTCCGAAGTTCGGACGAACCGGCCGAGTCGAATCTGCTGTAAACCAGAGAACCACCGTCCGGTGACCAGTCAGGCTGGGTCTCGTCGATGCCTTCGGTCATTGTGACATTCCGCACGTCTCCAGTGGTCAGCTCTAACACATAGATATCGCCGGGCTCGCCAGCACTTTCTGCACTGGAAAATGCTACGCGCTGACCGTCGGGCGATACGGCTGGATAGCGGTTCGTCGCACCTGCTACGACTTCGTCGCTGGTCAAGACTTCCGCCTCATCCCCGGCGTCGATCGAAAATCGCAGCAGATCATGCCCGCCACCCACGACCTCCTCTGACAGAATGACAAAATCACCGTCAGCAGTGCGGCGCTGTGCATGACGGCCTTCCTGCCGATGCCCAGTTGCTCACGCAGCACTGTCCCTACTGCCGATGCCGACTGCCCTAAAAGAACGGCATACCCTGCGCTGCGAAGTGTCGACCGCACCCCATCCCAATCGTTCCACAGCGCCGTCGAGCCATCGCGAGACAAGACGAAGAACCCGCCTGTCGAAGAAAAAGTCAGCAGTGTTAAGAACTCGCCACGGTCTTCACTTTCATCGAACGATTCCCTGTCCCCAGGCTCTCGCTTCGTGTCGAATGCCAGCACCTCATGCGTGCTCCTGGTCTCGGTCGTCGTCACCCATTGGTCTTGCCACGCCAGCACTTCACCCACTAGCCCCGTGCCCATTCCCTTGGCCAGCAGGCGCTCGCCCGTGCGATCGTCTTCAATCCCGCCGATGTCGCGGCCGAAGTTCCGATTGGTTGCAAACGCGATGGTGCCGCCTGCAGGGTTCCAGGCAGGCGCGGTTTCGTTCCCGTGATCAAACGTAAGACGTCTGGGCGCACACCCGTCGAGCGCCGACTCCGTCGTCAATCGCCCACGCAGGACGGCGGACACGGTTTGTCCTTCGATGGCAAAGAAGCGATCCAGCTCGGTCACTCCACCTGCTGTTGCAGCCTCAAACGACAGCTGTAGTCGGTAGGTGCTCCCCTGTACCACGATCTCTTCAGCTGAAAATGGATTCGGCAGGCGCACGATGTCGGCATTTTGAAAGGCGTTGCCGGTGTTGGGAGTGGATTGCAACTCTAACTGGAACACAAACGTAGTGGCCTCATCGGCACCTCCAGTGTCCAGGGTGACTGCCAGAGACACTCGCTCGGCGGTTGTCCCGCTCGTAGTCGTCCCATTGAAATAGGTCAGCGATCCCAGATCGAATTCCCGTTCCACGCCGCCCGTATAGGAACCCGCACGAAACTGCAGACTATTAGGGAACAACGCTTCACCCCATCCGAAGACTGGTGTCCCTACGCCCGTCACGACCATCGCATCGCCCCCCAGAGGATTTTCAAAAATCGCGTCCACGCCGCCAGAAGGACTCATCGTGCTGATTGCTCCTACTGCATCGATCTCTGCTGCCCCGGACTCGCCCGCGATGTCGACCATCTCTACAAAACGAAACCGGTCATCTCGATCAAAGCCCAACGCGTCGAGATCGATCCCGATTCTACCAGCGTCCACAGTTCCCAGCGTCTCCCATAAGATCCCATCGCTGCTCACGGATACCGTCGTTGCCGCTGCCGGTTCTGCGACGGAAATGACCCCCAGATCCGGGTTTTCGTCACCACTGGGAACGAGGACATTGTCGACAAATTCAACCACCAGGCGGCCACCGTTCCCAAGCCCAAACGCATGTTCATCAGGAGCCCCGAGAGCCTCAACGCCGTCTGGAGCAGGCTCAGGATTTCCTTCCATTGTTACAGTGACCACTCGATCGGCAAACGATGCCGCCCCCGCCGGAAACTCGACATCATCGATATCATCGGCGGCAGCAGATGTCCCCATGCCTGCGAGCAACGAGCAAACCAGACACGTCATCGTGCCCTGCGAATTCGCCCATTTCCTGAATTTCATCCGGACCAGCCTACAACAGTCGCGGAAAATTGTATAGCCAGAGGCGCCAGCATGGCCAAAATTCGAGCATGCGAATATTGCAGGATATCAAGAGCCGCCGCATCCTTATCCTTATCGTGAAAGGCGCATTAATGTTTCTGTGCGGAACTCTGGCTGCCAGCCTGCTCCTCCTGCTTCATCCAGACTGGATCACAGCCCTCCTCCTTGCCGCCACCATCTTTGGCTTCTGCCGATTCTACTACTTCGCCTTCTACGTGATCGAACACTACGTCGATCCAAAGTTCAAATTCGCAGGCCTGCACTCTGCTCTCCTCTTCCTGCTTTCAAAGCAATCGACCCGGGAGGATGCTTAAATGTTAATTCTACCGCGCGATCGCCAGCCCCTGAACACGCTGATTGCGCTGCCCATATCCGCCGGAAGATCGTTCGATCGGTAGGGTGAGACGGGTTGAGGTTGTGTGCTACTTCGCTTTACTGGCACCGGCCACTTTCATGGGCAGGACATAGAGCGAGTCCATGGCGGTGATAAAGAGAGATTTCCGATCACTGCCACCAAAGGTTACGTTTGCAGTCCAGTTTTCAGGAACCGGAATCTGTTCGATTTTAGCACCATCGGGGCTGACGACAGTGACCCCCTTTCCGGTAAGGTAGACATTTCCAGCGGAGTCGAGCGTCATGCCATCGGATCCCAGCGCGAAATGAAGGCGCTTGTTCACCAGGATGCCGTCCTCGGACCGGATGTCGAAACGGTACGTCTTGCTGTCCTGAATGTCTGCCACGTAGAGCGCCTTGCCGTCAGGGGTGCCGATGATCCCGTTGGGCTGGAAGAGATCGTCCGTTACCCGAACCGGTTCCTTTGCGCCTTTCGCCAGGTAGTAGACGTGCTGGCCGTCCTGTTCCCGGTCGCCCCGCTGCCAGTATCCTCGTTTGTAATAAGGGTCGGTGAAATAGATTCCACCTTGGGGATCGATCCAGGCGTCGTTCGGGCCATTCAAGAGCTTGCCGTCAAAACTCGGCACAAGGACTTCCTTCTCCTTGGTTTTCACATCGATGCGCCACAGCTCGTTCTTCTCATCTGCGCACGCAACAAGCCTGCCTTCCTGATCAAAGTAGAGCCCATTCGAGCGCCCGGCAGGCTTCATGAAAGTGTGGAGCGCTTGGTCCACCGTCCACACGAGAATCCTGTCGTTAGGCTGATCGGTGAAGTAGACGTTCCCTTCTGCGTCGGCAGCGGGGCCCTCGGTAAAGGTGAAGACATCAGCCAGCACTCGAAGTTGTGCATTCTCTTCGATAACCGGGGAGTTTGAGAAAGCTGCTGGGGGCGCTGGTTCCTCAGCGGCAAGCTGGTGGAAGCAGAGACCGGTTGTTATGGAAAATAAAGCCAGTGGATATGCACGCATGGCGGCAGAGTAGCAGAATCTCGTCAGTTCGACAACATCCAGTTCAAGTTGGTCGAGTTGGTCGAGTTGGTCAAGTTGGTCGAGTTGGTCAAGTTGGATGTGTCTGGGAAAAGTCCTGATTTGCAGGCTGTTTCTAGTGTGTCAGTGTTAGGAAGCGTAACCACGCAACTCAATTGAAGGAAATAATCACTTGACTTATTAAAGGAAGTGTGTTACGGGTCGCGTAGCAAATATTCCTAATGACATCACCCATTTTCATATCCGCATTCAATGCACTGCTCATTGGGCAGGCCGCCTCCGGTTCTTCGGTCGGTGGCTCTCCGATCGCGGCAATGCGTGTGCTGTGTGCTGGATCAGATGTCAGTTGCAAGCAATCCGTGAATTTGTGGATTCATCAAACCAATGAGAAAACAGGGAGGGCGCGGTTCATGTAGAACAAAATCGACAGTAGTCAGATTTTAGAACATGAGCCCTGCATTCCAACCGGAAGCAGGGTTTTTTATTGCCCGAATTCGGACGGATGCAGCAAGTCCAGTCTAACCAACCTAACCAACCTTTCTGATACTGATAGACTTAGAGAATTTCAATTTTTGACATAGCCGGAGACCAAAACGTCCGCGACCAGCTGGAACTGGAAGCGGACGATGAGAGGTAAATTCCGAACCAGGTTCGAAGCTTACGTTTGCTCTTAGACGAACAGACAGTAGCGGTGGAACCACCACTGGTCAACTGGAACCCGTTTTTCGAAATGGGGGAGGGTTCACTGCAGGAAGCGTTCGTCCATTTACCTCTCAGATCCGAGCGACCTGAGAAGGCCTGTCACTGGGAGGTGTGCCTGTAAACACCGAAACGTCCGTCGAGAAATCCTGCGGCTACCCTTCGAGAGAAGCGGCAACGGTGTTCGTCTTTTATTAGCAAATACAATAGAAAATACGGCGTTCTTGAAACGTTCACTTATAAGACGACCCAATGTCCAATGTTCCCAGGCGGTTCAACCCGGAACCATAAATCAGGACAGCGTTTACGCTGATCCACCCTATGCCACCGTGCATCCCGAGGTGATGAACCGTTCTAACCGAATACCATTGGACGTGAATCAAAAAGAAGTGATCATCGAACTGAACGCCAATGCATGCCGCGCACCAGCTGTGCGGTTGGGATTCCAAATCCCGACCTGCCTGGGGCAGCACCAGGGCGGTATGCCATTTTCTCCAATTAGGATTGAAGCTTCTTATTTCTTACGATGGATCATTTCTGGGGAAGGCGGTGGTCAGTGGCCAGACTCGTTCTGGTAGGGAGGTTGGGTAGCGAGATGGGATCAATTCTGGCCACTGACTACCGCATTTCTCTGCACAATGATCAAATCGTAAAACGAAATTCATCTCTTTCATTGGTGGGTGTCGTTCTCAGCCTCTCTACACTTATCAAGGATGGAGGGACAGTGTTCATCTAGAGGCACCGGCAGTTACTCGCCGTCGAGCTCGATGCAGTCCTGCCCAACATCCATGACTTTCAAAGGGGGCGCATGTACCTTAGTGGCGACACTGCCTTGCAAGCAGCGTGAGGCGGGTGCGATCCCCGTCGCTTCCAGTTCTATTTTACCTTCATGATATTGAGATTGAGATTGAGTATTGAGGCGTCGATATTTGGAGGGCTCAGGCTTGACTGAGCTTTTTCTGTTGAAGCAATGTTGAATGTTAGTCCGGCTAAAGAAGCGCCGTCGGCCGGACGCACTCCAAACGAGCTGGCCGATTCGTAGTGAGTGAAAGATCGACTGGTCGATTCCCTCGTCCTAGTCCTCAATCGTAAATTTCAACGCGGTGAGATCGAAGAGTGGAGAGCAGTGCCTTGGAAGCACTGAGCAGCAGGTGCGACTCCTGCCGCCGCGACGACTTTCTTCACTCATGGTAACAAGCAAGACACCTAAGCACACAGCGCCCGGTTTCGGGCTGGGTAGCTGTGTGTTGGTTTCAACCAGATAGATCGAAAAATCGCAAGCCAGGAAGTCCTGACCTGGGGCTCATAACCCCGGTGACCTGGAGCATTACCAGGGCTTGCCACCAACTTTCGTAACATAACATGAGTAAAAGGTGTGCTTCGGAGTGAGAGAGCCGAGCCGGATTGTAACCCCGGTGCCTTGTGCTGAGTGGGTGCGAATCCCTCCATACCTACTAATCTCAGGGGCGTGAACCAGACCAGCGTGCTGGAACTGTTTCGAAAGCGGATTGAGCCTCGATCGAGTGCTTGGGGAGCATGTCCTCCGCGCCCCGCTCCTTTCGCGATTTCCTTCTTCGGAAAGAAAGTAGCTGGGACTTCAGTCCCAATTCCCAACTCATGGATCCCAAACCATGGATCGTGAACCGGACAAGCGTGCCGGGATCGGTTGGAAGCCGACATGTCCGACTCCGTTCGGATGGGGTGCAAGTCCTCCGCGTTCCGCCAGATTTTCACATGGGATGTGAACCAGACAAGCGAGCTGGAGCCGTTTTGAAAACGGATGGAGCTCATTCTGAGCTTGGGGAGCATGTCCTCCGCATCCCGCTAGTAGTTTGAGTCCTTGTAGTGTAGTGGCCTATCACATCTGACTTTCTATCAGAAAACCGGAGTTCGATTCTCCGCTAGGACGTGACTTTCATTGTTCATTGTCCTGTAGCTCAATAGCAGAGCAGTCGGCCGATAACCGACAGACCTCGGAGCGTTACCGAGCAGGGCGATATTTCTTTTCAAAAGGCTGAATAGCTCACGCAGGAGAGCACACGTTTGAAGAGCGTGAGGGAAGGGTGCAACTCCCTGTCAGCCACCAATTTCAATGGCCCATTGTTGTAATAGTAGCATGACTGTCTGTCGAACAGTTCGAGTCGGAGCGTAACCGGCATGGGCCGCCAATCTTTTTAAGTAGCGGTGACTTTTAGTCGCCAGAATATTGCGTAACAGGACTGGGTTTGCTGACCAGGGGTTCACCCCAAAACCGATTTCTACAAAATAGCGGTGTGGACAAGTCTGGTCGAAGTCGCGTGTCTCATAAGCACGTCATCGAGGGTTCAAATCCCTCTGCCGCAACCATCTTTCAATGCCAATAATGCCAATCTACGTTCCCGTGGTGTATCAGAGGCATACCTCTCTGCGAAGGAGGAGGACCATGTGCAAATCCTGGCGGGAATGCTCAGCCTTTCAAATTCCCTTGAAGCATTAAAGTGATGCAACGGCCTTTTAAGCCGTTGAAGTGGGAGCGTTACCCACCGGGGGAACCAATCCATTTATCATCGAGGATTTTCGATGGATCATTGAATTAGGAATTAGTGGGCTCACAGGTGCGCCCTAAAGCCTTCGTTCGAAAACCCACGTAGCCCAATTAGCAGATCGCGAAGCGAAGTATCTGTGCTTGCGCGAATGCGCTCGCATAGCCAAACAACCGGCTTAAGACCGGTTGAGTGCGGGTGCGAATCCTGCCGTGGGCCCCATTTTCAAAAGACGCGAGGCGTCCCCGCAAGGTGCTTCTAACGCCTCGACGTTAAACAGCGGGAAGGATGTCGCGGGGTTCGATTCCTCCGCCTTGTGCTTTCGCTCGCTCTTAAACAAGGAGTGGCGATCTCCGAATCGCCTGCCTCTGTGAATGGCGGATCGGAGTCCGCCACTCCTTGGGCTGATTTGCTTTCGTAGCTCAACGGAAGAGCAACGGCCTTCGAAGCCGTAGGTTGTTGGTTCAGATCCAACCGGGAGCACCATTTCATTTTTCTCGAGGAGCTTTAACCGAACAAGCGTGTCGGGTTCGCCTGCTAAGCGATGCGTTCCACTTTGCGTGGGATGAGGTGCAAGTCCTCAAAGCTCCGCCATTTTCATCGGCTCGCAGCCCAACGAGTAGATC
>JAQCER010000124.1 GCA_027618625.1 Verrucomicrobiota bacterium | reverse complement strand
GATCTACTGCGACTTGCAAAAGACTCCATTTGCTGCGTTGCGCGCCATTTTTCGACATCAACGTATGCTACATGCGATCGCGAAAAATGACACGTCTGGCATTTCCGAAGAGCACCTTCCGTTCGACTTCACTCGAACCAGCCAGGCGGCGGATGGCTGCCAGTGCGCCCGCGCCAGAACAGGCATCGCCAGCGCCAGCGGTATCATCGCAGTCGCTGCCGTAGAAAAGTTTGTTCTGGTGGCGCTCAATAAATGCTGCGGCATGCTCTTCGTCACGAGTTAGCGCGTTCAGCCCTGAGCCTGCGGACAGATCACCGAACATGTTCGGGTAGTCGGCGAGCAACCGATCACTGATGCCCCCTGGAGTGACACGGGATTTCGGATACAGCTCGGATTGCTCGTGATTCTTATCGATGTTCCCCCACCAGGTCTGGGCGTGCCCGATGAAGCTTACCTCTGGATACTGCTCAAGGATCTTGTGGAACCGGTCGAGGCCGTGATTGTACATGCGATGCTGGAAATGGATCAACACAGGGACGCGATGCGCCTGCGCCAGGGCGAAGATTTCATGCATCGGCTTGGCATCCACATCGATGTTGAACTTCTGTTCGCCGATTCCGATCGCACCCAGGTTCAAGTGTTTCTCGATCTCCTTGACCGCGCCGGGGACGTCCGGCACTTCGTTGGCAAAGTAGCTGTAGAAATCGGGAAAAGCGCGTACGAGCCGATACGCCGCACTGTTGCCCCAGATGCGTGCAGCGAGTCCATTCGATTGCCCACCGTGGGTGGATGCCAGCTCAACCGGGATGCCGGCTGGCAACAGGATCGTGCGAGTGATCCCCATCTGCTTTTGATGGGCCAGCAACTGCGCATCGGTCCGACCTGCATAGTTCGTATGCTGGTGAATATCGATCACCGATTCAATGCTGTCCGTCGCTGCTGCCGTGGCAATCTTCACTGCCGCACAGCCGGCGATCGCCGCTGCCGAGTTCGTCAGAAACGTGCGTCGACTTGCCTTTGGTTGGTGACTCATGGAAGGCAGAATAGAGAGCCTGAGGAGCAACGGCAAGCTCGCTTGTCTGCTTGTGGCCCCATCTCCCACACTGCCCACCACATTGCCCACCACATTGCCCTCACCGCCCCAACCAGAAGTTTGACGTCGACAGAACGGCCACCGAGAATTCAGGCATCGCTGCAAAACCGAAGAAAACGTGGACAGAGAAACTGGCGGACGACAAGAACCTGCCCCGCGTGATTGTGCTTGAAGGCAAGGCTGCTGGAAAGTGGGGCGCTGGCAGAATGCTGATTCCTGCACCCCGGCAGGTAGACGCTCAAATGAAGCGGGCAAAGAAAGGCAAAGTCATCACCAGCACCGAAATTCGGACCGCACTGCAAAACGCTTCGGACGAAAAAGTCGATATCGTTTGCCCGATCACGACAGGAATTTTCTGTTGGATCGCCGCGCACGCAGCAGCCGAGCGACAGGCACAGGGAAAAAAGCACTTCACCCCGAATTGGCGAACGCTCAAAGTAAATGGCGAACTCAATCCAAAGTATCCAGGAGGACTGGACGCCGTCCGCAGTCTCCTCGAAGCAGAAGGCCACACCATCGAAGCCCGTGGCAAGCGTGCCTTCGTCAAAGATTTTGAAAAGAAACTGGCCGTCTTGTAGTCGAGTGCGGCTCGGAAGACTGCGGCAATGGGAATGGCAATGGGAGCGGCGCGCGTGTAACCGCGGCACCCTAACTCGGCGGGAACCGGGAAGTGCCGCTGTTGCTCACGTTCACCCTGCAAGGAGGCGCATAGAGAGCCGTCCCTGCCTGGGCCGAAACGGCGGTCACCTATCGAAAATGTTTATGGCAGTGATTGCAGGAAACGGCCAATTGGTTGAACACACGATCCGCAGTCTCATTTGACGCCTCGTCGCCGATGACCAGTGCTGCCCGCAACTGCTGAGTCAGCCCGAGTGCTTCTCTAAATTCAGCGCCCATCGCGTCCGGCTGAGAATCGAGATGACGCCCGGCCTCGCGGAAAGCCTCCCACAAAAGCACTGCTTCGTGGGCGGCAGGGGTGTCGGGAGTCTTACTCGAAGCGACCCATCCTGTTTCGTGCATGGCTTTGAGCGCGTCGAACGAACGGTCCGCTCGTGCCATCGCTGCGGCAAAGGAATCCACCTTTGCCACCGCCACCAGGTCGGGCAGTTCCACATCTGCTGCCGGGCACTGGAACTCCGCGACCGACTTCCAAAGGCCTGCGTATTCAGGCGATGTGCCCGCTTCCTGCAGCAACAGCTTTGCCGCACTGGCGTCGATCTCTTCTGCGGCCAGCAGGGCGATCGCAGCGGCTGCCGGCCCACGATGTTTTCCATGGTGGCAGTGAATGAACTTAGACCCCTCGACGTCCCGCATAAGCCGTGCCAGGGCCAGGCCCGCCGTCTCAGGCACACCCTCGTAACCGAATGGAATATGGACGTAACGCAGCCCGTATTTCTCAGCGAGGGCGGTGTCAGGCATCGCGCCATCCACACTCACAAGGGTCCGAATTCCCTGCAGCTGTAGAAAGAGAAATTGGCCCTCCCCTGTCGGCTCACCACCACAATAAACTTCCCCTGCCGCCAGACGATAGTTGGCCGGCGAATGCGGCGAATGCGCTTCGGGCGTATCGCCAGCACAGAGCAGCGACATCGCGGCAACGACCAACACCACGTGGACGGACTCCGTGAATCGGAATAGTCGGCATGACAGCTTCGCCGTTGTCATCCCCCGGCTTCAAACAATTCGAGTAGCTTGCCGCGAACCTGAGCCTGCCACTTGTCGAGAAACCCGAACGCCCGGAAGGCTTCGGCAATTTTTGCTGTTGCAGCATCCGGGTTGATTGTATCGGCCGACAGGGCAGCGTCAATCGCCGGAAGGGCATCGGATTCCAGCGAAGCCCGCTGTGCCGCGACCGTCAGCCCGGCAGCTTCAAGGCTCTCTCGAGCCAGCATCTCCTCACTGGCGAGCAACGCCCTCGACAACGCCGAAGTTGCAGCCTTCTTTTTGGCAATCACTCCATCCGCAGCCTGCACGGCTCCAGCCAGAGCAGAGAAGATGTCTATGAATGCACTCGGGATCTGCCCCCCTTTCAGTTGCGCCACCTGATCCGGTGCCACCAGCAAAAGCAGCTGCCGCAGGCGGGTCGACGGTTGCAGCAGGCATCTGTAGGCTGCGTTGATTTCCGCGGAATCGGTGGTGACCTGCGCAGATGACAAAACGACATCTGGATGAGTCTCCCGAGTTGCATCGTGGTAGCGCCGTTTCAACTCTGCCGGGTCGAGCACTGCCCGGCGCGGCATCCCTAACAACGCGAAGTAGTCTCTAGGATCGGCCATCGCTATCGCCAATCTAAGCAATCAAGCTGCAAAGCTCTCGCCGCAGGAGCAGGTGACAATTGCATTGGGATTCGTCACTTTGAATCCCCCACTCTGTAAATCGTCACTATAGTCCAACTCAGAACCCGTCACGAAGAGCGCGCTCTTGGGATCGATCACGACCTTTACAGAATTCGACTCCACCAGGATGTCACGATCTGCCGGACCATCGACCAGGTCCATCTTGTACTGGAGGCCAGAGCAGCCGCCGCCGACTACGGCCACCCGCAGCGCCCCGTCCGGTCTCCCCTGCTTCCGCAACAGACCCGACAGCTTCTCAGAAGCACCGGCGAGCACTTTGATCAGGCTCTCGTTACCCATGCGGAAATTTACAGTTTTCGTCGCGGTTCCAGTCATCACCCCAACTTGCAACGTCCTTAGCGGGGCGTCAACCTGATCCCGAGATAACGCGCAACAATTGGAAATGCGTCGAAGATCGACTCAGGGTGCCACTGGCAGAGCATTCTGGAATCACAACCGGGGCCTCTTGATTCCCCTATATTTGCGCCCGCAGCAGGCTCGGCTCTCGCACTCGGGGCATTATATCGCTCACTTTGGAGTTTGCTCCTGAGTCGGTGACGGCCTTGAGCGCGGTGCAAAGCGGCTGCAGACTTCCTTGCGGGCAATTGGACTGGCAGCTTTCGAACGCGTCCTGACGCGCTACGCTAGTAGTGTAGCCAGGACGATTTTTCTTTGGCATCGACAATGCGGACCACGCCGAACGCGGCAGCAGCGTCGCACCTTAAGAACCTGTCCAGCGCACGGCAGAAGATCCGCTCTGGAGTTGCCGGTCCGCCACCGTTCGCTGAGCAGATTCCAGTTTGTGCTTGGATCACGCGGGAATCCTACCTATCCTTCAGGTCCTCTACAGAGCCTTTGAATGAAACGCGCTACTCAATTCTCCATCGTTTTCTGGTGCCATATAGTCTTGGGAATTGGCTTGGCCGCTGCACGAGGACAGCAGTTGGACTACGGGAAGGACGTTCAACCTCTTCTTGCGGAACATTGTTACGCCTGCCATGGACCGGATGAGAAGACGCGTAAGGGAGGCCTACGCTTTGACGATCGGGAATCGGCGACTGCGATACTTGAGTCAGGGCATCGAGCGATCGTTCCCGGTGATTTGTCTGCCAGTGCGATGATCAGGAAAATCAGCTCAGATGATCCTGATGAAGTCATGCCCCCGCCGGAGTTCAAGAAACAGCCATCGGATGAAACCCGGGCGATTTTGCAACAATGGGTCACAGAGGGCGCGGTGTATACCAAGCACTGGGCGTTCGAGCCCATTCAAAAGCCGGTTCCGCCTGCGGTAAAGAACGAGAACTGGCCGCGCAATGCGATCGATCAGTTTATTCTTGCCCGACTGGAAAAGGAGGGGCTCGAACCATCGCCACAGGCATCGCATGAGACGCTGGTCCGGCGATTGTCCTTAGACCTGCGCGGGCTTCCGCCGACATCGCAGGAAATGAGCGCCTACGGCGATGACGCATTTCTGGAGCAGGCGATTGATGCAATGTTAGGCTCGCCCCACTACGGAGAACGCATGGCTCAAGATTGGCTCGATCTTGCGCGCTATGGTGACACCAACGGGTATCACAATGATTCAGATCGCGACATGTGGCTCTACCGTGACTACGTGATCGATTCGTTCAATCGCAACAAGCCCTACGATCAGTTCATCGTCGAGAATATGGCGGGGGATCTCCTCCCCGACGCCACGGAAGAGACACGGGTGGCCTCTGGGTTTCATCGATGCGTTACTTTCAATGAAGAAGGTGGCGCGGATCCGGATGAGTTCTATGTCACTTATGCGGTCGACCGCGCCAACACGACTGGTCAGGTTTTTCTTGGTCTGACGGTGGGCTGTGCCCAGTGCCACGATCACAAATATGACCCGATTTCTCAAAAGGAATTTTACCAGTTGTATGCGTTCTTCAACAGCGTGGATGGCGAGATCGGTGCTGGCGGCATGTCAGGTTACCACGGCAAGCCGTTGCCCCCTCTACTCAAAGTCCAGACAGCTCAATCAAAGGCGCGCCTTGCTGAATTGGAACAACAGCTCAAGTCCACGGAGCAAGCGCTGACGAAGGCACGGGAGCGGAAAGAGTTCACGGATCCCGATGGCCCACTTGGCCTCGCCGCTGGTGAATGGGCTGCGGGATTGCAGGCTGAGCCTCCGGGCGGGCTCTCGATCACGGAAGGGCTGCAGTTGCACCTGGATGCGGCCCAGGCGGACGTGGAAACCCAGTCCGGCAACAGCACAGTGACAGTCTGGAAGGATCTGTCGGGCAAGGAGAGGCATGCATCTGCGGCTGGAGCACCACAACGAATCGCTGACGGGCTGAACGGACGTGCAGTGGTCAGGCTTGATGGTAAGAACGATTTTCTACGCACGAAATCCGGCGCTGAAGAACTGGCCGGGGACTTCACGATGGTGGCGGTGTTAGGCTTTCATGAGTTGGGGCGTCACCAGATGGCGCTGATGTGGGGCGATGAAAGCGGTGGCAGGCGCCGAGCCTTCTGGAAGACGGATCAAGACAAGCTCAGCTTCAATGGCTACTCAGCGGATGTGATCGGCACCGGCGAGTTCCGCAAGGATGAACCAGCCATCGCTGTCATTACCCAGCACGGAGGTGAAAATCTCACGCAGTTCTTTTTCAATGGGCGGCCATCGGGCGAAGGAAAGGCGATCCTATCAGCGTATGAGAACACCATGCTGACGATCGGCGCCAACAACGCCGGTGGCGAGACGTCTTCCGCAGATCTTGCCGAGGTTTTGATCTATGACCGTGCGCTGAATGCTTCAGAGCATTCGGCAATCGGACGATGGCTCGCAAAGAAGTTCGGCATCGATACGGAATACCAGCCCGCCCCAAGTGCGATCATGGCAATCGCTTCCCGACCAGAGAAACAGCGCACACCGGCTGAGCGGAAACAGTTGTTCGACTACTTCATCGAGAACGTACACAGCGAGTCCAGCGGGCTGTTTCACAATCTTGAGGCTGAGCTGGCGAAGCTAAGACAGGAACTGGTGGAGATTGAAACGCACGCACCCACGACGATGGTCATGGTGGAGATGAAGGAACGCAAGCCAGCTTACGTGCTGGCAAGGGGAGATTTTCAACAGCCCGGCACCCAGGTGCAACCGGATGTTCCAGCCATTTTCCCTCGTTTGCCCGATGGGAAACCCCGTAATCGGCTGGGGTTGGCCTACTGGCTGATCGATCCCCAGCATCCCTTGGTGGCGAGAGTTACCGTGAACCGGCTGTGGAAGCAATTGTTTGGAACAGGATTGGTGAAAACGTTGGGGGACCTGGGAACTCAGGGAGAGCGGCCGTCGCATCCTGAGTTACTGGACTGGCTGGCGGCGGACTTCTTGGAGCACAGATGGGACGTGAAGCGGTTGCAGCGCCTGATGGTGGAGTCTGCAACGTATCAACAATCGTCGACCGTGCGCAGCGCAGATACCGAAGCACGTGCACATGCGCAGGTTGATCCAGAAAACCGGTTGCTGGCGCGTGCCGCCCGATTCCGTCTGGCTGCCGAAGAAGTCCGGGACACAGCGCTCTCCGTCAGCGGATTGCTGAACCGGACCGTCGGAGGGAGGAGCGTGAACCCGCCGCAACCGTTGGACTACCTTTCCAGCATTGGGAAGGGCTGGAATGAAAGCACCGGGGACGGCAGGCACCGGCGTGGCCTCTACACCTTCTGGAGGCGGACGATGTTGTACCCGACGTTCCAGATCTTCGACGCACCCAGCCGGGAGTTCTGTGAGGTCGATCGCCCACGCACAAACACGCCACTGCAGGCGCTTGTGACTCTGAACGATCCAGCGTTTGTCGAAGCAGCAAGAGCCCTCGGTCGGCGAATTCAAACGGAGGGAGGAGCGACCGACCACGGGAGGTTGTCGTTTGCGTTTCGACTGGCGACTTCGCGTGATCCATCGATCGCAGAACTGAAGGTTCTCGGAGACGCTCTTGCAGAACAACGGCGTGAGTTTCAGCGACAGCCAAACGAAGCCCTGCAATTGCTCGGCGGCGGGGTGTCAGAATCCGAGCATGGCGAGGCTGGCGAGCGCTCAGCGTGGATCGCATTGGCCGGAATTGTGCTTAACCTCGACGAAACGATTACACGCGAATGAATCCTTCAATGCTAACAGAACATCAGGATGCGGTGACCCGGCGCACGTTTCTCGCGCGCACTTCGGCGGGACTCGGAGCCGCGGCGTTTGCGCAGTTGTTTGGGTCCGGAGCACTGGCGTCCACTCAAACTGAGAGCC